>JBAXXZ010000277.1:0-3974 GCA_037127575.1 Bacteroidota bacterium
GACTCTAGCCATCTATTTGCTAGAAAACTCTCTTATTTTATTCAAGGTGGCTTTGAATCTGAAGATTTATTCTTTCTGAAGATGAATGAATTCAAATCTATTTCTACCGGACACGAATTTGTTGTAACACCTACAAGGGTTAAAATCTTCCCTAAATCTTCAACTTTAAGTTATGTAAGGGAAGAAATTAGAATCGATGTGGCCCCTGAGTGAGTATGATCTCTAAATTATTTAATGTATTTTGATTGGTTAATTATCAATTCATTTTGAATTCTAGAATTTCCCAACTTTCATCACATCAAAACAAGAAAATAAATTAGCATATTTACAAAGCTAATTCACATTTCATGAATCTATATACAATTAATACCGGTCATTTTAAATTAGATGGCGGCGCCATGTTTGGCGTTGTACCAAAAAGCATTTGGCATAAACTAAATCCAGCCGACGACAACAACATGTGCAGCTGGGCCCTGCGTTGTTTATTAATTGAGGACGGCAAAAAACTCACCCTCATCGACAATGGCATGGGGAATAAACAAGACCAAAAATTTTTCTCGCACTACTTCTTGCATGGTGATGATACTTTAGAGAAATCATTAAACCGTTATGGTTTCACCGCAAAGGATATAACTGATATGGTATTAACGCATTTGCATTTCGACCACTGCGGCGGCAGCATTCAATACAATGCCGACCACAGTAAACTAGAACCCGCATTTAAAAACGCCACCTATCACATTCATCAAAAACAATGGGATTGGGCTTTAAATCCTAATCCACGTGAAAAAGCCAGCTTCTTAAAAGAAAACATTGTCCCCATTCAAGAAAGCGGCCAACTTAAAATGCTCGATAACTCAAAACACTTTACCAACAGCATGTCTTTTAAAGAAGTTTACGGCCATACCGAAGCCATGGTATTACCCTTTATTGAATACAAAGACCGTAAAATTTTATACATGGCCGATTTATTGCCAAGTGCAGCACATGTGCCATTGCCTTATGTGATGGCTTACGATGTAAGGCCTTTGGAAACCATGAAAGAAAAAACCAAAATCCTTCAAGAAGCTGCCGATAACAATTGGATATTGTACTTAGAACACGATCCGCTTGTAGAATGTATTACAGTTGAAAACACCGAAAAAGGCATCAGGGTAAAAGAAAAATTTAAACTAAGTGAATTGTAATTACTGGTAAATCACCAGCGTTTGGCCCTTAACGGCAATTTCATTGGCCTTTAAGTTATTCCACTTACGAAGTTCATCCTCGTTTACTTTAAAAAATTCTGCCAAATTTTTTAAAGGTTCATTAATCTTCACAACATAATGAATGAGTGTTTTTTCTTGTGCCACAGTATCCATTGGCGCAACAAGCAGCGAATCTATTTTTGATTTTAAGGCATTTGAAAAATTTGTTTTTTCATTCATCACATCATTTAAATAATCCGAATAATCAATTTTTGAATTTTTAGGTAATTTAAATTCATAGCTTTTGCGGGCAGGATTTACCAGAAAATCTTTTAACAACCAAGGATTGTAATCCTTCAGCTCCTTTACAGTGCAACCCAAGTGCCAGGCCAAATACATAAGGTGCGTTACAGAGGTATCAACCTTCACCATTTTAAAAGCCATTGGCGATCCTTGGTTAAAATGATGGTGTCTTTGTATGCCAAAATGTTTCGGGCTGGCAAGTAAAGTTTTATAAGCCAACAAGCGGTACAAATAAGATCCGGTTTCATCATTCAACAACAAATCAAAATAATTATCAGTTTTCTGGCAATCCAATGCTCTTTGAATGCCGTTGATACCATAATTATAAGCAGCAGCTGCCAATGTCCAATTTTTAAATATAGAATAAGCTTGTTTAATTAAATGGCATGCGGCCACTGTGGCTTTCTCTACATGGTATCGTTCATCAATAAAATCATTCACCTCCAATCCAAAATTATAAGCCGAAACAGGCACCAATTGCCAAAAACCTGCAGCACCTGCCGGCGAAGTAACATTGCTTAAATGACTTTCAATTACTGCCAAATACTTAAAATCATCGGGCACACCATGTTGCTTTAAAATGGGTTCAATAACCGGAAACCAGCGTTGTGCTTTTCTAAACAAAATGGCTGAATTATTTTTCCAATAGGTATTGTCATAAAATTCTTCTGCCAAAGCACGGTTAATTTTAACATTGTTGGTGGGGATGGCTTCTCCGCAAAAATCAAGCTTTTGCGGAACAATTAAATTGAATGAATGGTTATTATTATCCTGGTATGATAAGCTGTTATAATCAGGTATAAGTAAATAAATTTTAAATAAACCATACACCAAGCATCCGATAATAAAAACAAAAGCACCAATAATGAAGGGGTGCTTGTGCTTGATAAAATCTATGTTTAAAATCTTCAACGTCTCTTAATCAAAGTGTTGATATAAAGTAGCGACGACACAACAGCAATGTAGCCGCAAGAGGCATAAAATAAGGGGTAGCTGAATTTTATCACCAGCCAATACGCCATAGTGATACCAATGCTGCCAATTGCAAAAAACAAAATAGAAATGCGTTTTTCGGTGAGTCCTCTGTAAAACAAATGGTGTGTGGTATGATCTTTTCCACCAACAAAAGGAGATTGACCAATTCTCATTCGGTTAATCACCACAGTAAATGTATCGGTTAATGGGAGTAAAAAAACCAAACAAACAATGATGATATTGGCAATCGGGAAGCCGTTCACCAAAGGAGATGTTGGATTATTCCAGCAATTATCAATACCCATCACCGCCAAAAAAGCCCCTAAAAACTGCGAGCCGGTATCACCCATGAACATGCGAGATGGATGAAAATTAAAAACCAAAAAACCAAACAAAGCTCCCAAAACCCCCAAATTTAGAAGGGTTGAATAACTGGTTGTATTAAACAAGGAGACATTTACAAACACCATAAATGTGCAAGCCAAGATTGATATAATCGAGGTAATACCATCCATGTTATCGAGCATGTTAACCGAATTCATTAAACCAACCACCCACAAAATAGTAACAATGTAATCGAGAAATTGATTTTGAAAAACATTGATGCTATGATTCGAAAAAATCAATATCAAAGCACAAAAAATTTGGGTCAAAAATTTTAACAATGGCTGCGTATTAAAGGCATCATCGGCCAATCCCATTAAAAATGCCAAAGTAGAAGCCATCAAAATACCAATAATATAAATATTGAAGCCCGAATTTTTAGGTGGTACAATAACTGTAAAAATAAAAGCAAACAAAAACACCACATAAAAAGAAATACCGCCCAAGCTTGGTTTGGCATTTGGATTCCATCTAATTTGATTGTGCTGGTATTGGCGTATGCCGAGTGTTTGAGCAAAGCGCAGCAAGATATAATTGATCAGTAATGAAAAAACAAAACACACAACAAACAAAGTGGTAATTAAAAACTGAAAACTTAAATTCATTGTTAGTGTTGTAAAGGATGGTTAAAATAAACTGATATAATCCTTAAAGCGCTTACCCGTTAAATCTTTATCAGATAATAACGGTGCTTCTATTTTCCAATCAATGGCCAAATCTGCGTCATTCCAAACAATACAATCCTCTGATGCCTTGTTGTATACATTGGTGCATTTATACGAAAATACAGTGTTGTTGCGCAAAGTTGCAAATCCATGGGCAAATCCTTCAGGAATATACATCATGGCTTTGTTTTCTTCAGTTAATTCCAAACTAAACCATTTGCCGTATGTTGGCGAGTTTTTTCTAATATCCACGGCCACATCCAAAACGGCACCTGTAATTACACGCACCAATTTACCTTGTGCATGCGGCTGGTTCTGAAAGTGCAAACCCCTTAATACACCTTTTTGAGAGAGGGATTGATTGTCTTGCGCAAAATTCAAATTTAAACCCGCCGCTTTAAATGCCATGTCGTTGTAACTTTCAAAAAAGTAACCTCGAGCATCTGCAAATACCTTGGGT
>JBAXXZ010000278.1:0-3969 GCA_037127575.1 Bacteroidota bacterium
CCTTTTAGCCGTTTGTTTGAAGTAAAAATTATTTCGAAGGACCTCAACGAGGTGAACCATTTAAGCAATGAACTCTTCCAATTATTAAAACCCTCTTTTCCCGGAAAATTATTGGGGCCTGAATTTCCATTGGTTTCAAAAATTAAAAACCAATACCACAAAGCCATTTTAATTAAAGCACCAAAAACGCAGAACCAAGCCATACGACAAACCTTGTTTGATTGCTTAAACACCTTACAAAACAATTATAAAAATTGGAGATACAGGGTGTCGATTAATGTGGATCCGTATTAGGGAATAGGGATTCGGTGGGTTTCTGCGCCAAGGATTGTAGCGGAGGCAGGCGCGGGCTTTTCTTTGTGTGTGTTATGCGAGGCGGCTGCGGAAGTAATGGAGCAGACCCCGCAGCGTTACACACACATGGCAAAAGCCAAGCCTGCCGCAGCGAAAAGCCTGATCACAAAAGGCAAAACACAGGTGGTGATAGAAATTTTGCGTTTTGGGAGGCGCCCAAAAACTAATGTTTCAAGATATCTTTAAGTTTATTCACTTGATCGCGGTTACCAAGCACAAATATTTTTGATTCGGGAATGATTTTTGTTTCGGCGCTTGGATTGACGATGTATTCGCCATTTGATGTTTTGTACCCAATAATATTGGCCCCGCTTTTGTTGCGAAGTTCTAATTCTTTGAGGGTTTTGTTTTTTAAATTATCTGAAATTTGCGTTAATGAAATTTCTTCAAGGTTAATGGCCTCGCTATCTTGGCCGGTGATAAAGTCCAAAAACTCCATTACATCGGGTTTCATCACTAAACTCGCCATGTGCGCGCCGCCCACTTTGTCGGGCATGATAACATTGCTGGCACCGGCAATTTTTAACTTGGTGTCGGAGCCATCGTCGCTGGCGCGTGAAATAATAGTGAGTTTAGGATTTAAATTACGCGCAGTGAGTACAATAAATACATTGTCGGAATCGGCGGGCAGCGTAGTAATTAAAGCCTTGGCTTTCATAATGCCGGCTTGTTGCAAAATACTGTCTTGTGTGGCATCACCCCTTATGACTAACTCAGAAAATTGGTGGCTGATGTTTTGTGTTAGGTCGGAACTTTTTTCGATTACCACAAAACGCTTTTTATGGCGTTTAAGCACCTGCGCGGCTTGGCGACCGTTACGGCCATAACCACAGATGATGACGTGGTCGTTCAATTTTTCGATTGCTGAGTTCAACTTTTTACTTTTAAAAAATTCGTTGAGTTCACCGTCTACCACAAATTTTGTAATGCTTGAAACGGCGTATGCAAATGTACCAAAACTTGTGATGATTAAGAAGGAGGTGAAAATTCGGCCACCCAAAGAAAGTGGTTGAATTTCGGAATAACCCACTGTGGCAACGGTTATCACAGTCATGTAAAACGCATTGAACCATTCGTAGCCGTCGATGATGACATAACCCAAAGTACCTATGATTAACAAGGCATTGAGCGCCACAAGCGGCATTAAAAAGCGGTAATAGCCTTTAAAAAATTTAAACATGTTGAAGCATCAAAGTTAAAATTATTCAACGAGTATTTGAAGCATTCGGGCAAATTAAGCCTAATTTAAATATCTTTGCAGGTAATGAAGACCAAAACGCTGAAGAAAAATAAAGTGAATGTCATTACCCTGGGTTGTAGCAAGAATCTGGTGGATAGTGAAGTTTTAATGGGACAATTAAAAGCCAATAAATTTGATGTAGAACATGAAGGCATGGGCGATGACCATCAAATTGTGATAATCAATACCTGTGGTTTTGTTGACAATGCCAAGCAGGAAAGTATTGATACCATTTTGCGATATGTGGAAGCGAAAAAAGCCGGGGAGGTTGAAAAGCTTTATGTGACGGGCTGTTTGAGCGAGCGTTATAAAAAGGATTTGGAGAAAGAAATTCCGGAGGTGGATGCGTATTTCGGCACCAGGGACTTGCCTAAAATTTTAAAAACGCTGAAAGCCAATTATAAACAAGAATTGGTGGGTGAGCGCTTATTGACTACACCACAACATTATGCTTATTTTAAAATTAGTGAAGGTTGTGACAGGCCTTGCAGTTTTTGCGCCATTCCTTTGATGCGTGGTAAGCATCTCAGCGTGCCGATTGAAGACTTGGCGCAGAGGGCAAAAACATTGGCGGCCAATGGCAGCAAAGAATTGTTGTTGATTGCCCAGGATTTAACCTATTATGGTTTGGACATTTACAAAAAAAGACAATTGGCTAATTTAATTGAACAGTTGAGTGATGTAGAAGGAATTGATTGGATACGTTTGCATTATGCCTTTCCAAGCGGTTTTCCGATGGATGTATTGGATGTGATGAAAAACAAACCGAACGTTTGTAATTATTTAGATATGCCTTTACAACACATTAGTGATAACATGTTGGGCAGCATGCGACGCGGTATTACCAAACAAAAAACCATTGATTTGGTGAATCAAATTCGTGATAAAGTGCCGGGTATTGCCTTGCGCACAACACTCATAGCGGGATATCCGGGTGAGACACAAAAAGACCATGAAGAAATGTTGCAATGGGTAACTGACACAAAATTTGAGCGGTTGGGAATATTTACCTATTCACACGAAGAAAATACACATGCCCATTTATTAACAGATGATGTGGCTGAGAAAATAAAAAAGAAAAGGGCTGATGCAGTGATGGCAGTGCAACAAGAGATATCGTTGATTCATAACCAGCAAAAAATCGGCAAAACTTTTAAAGTTTTATTCGACCGTAAGGAAGGTGACTATTTTATTGGCCGTACAGAGTTTGATAGTCCGGATGTAGACAATGAGGTACTTGTAAAAGCCGAAGGCAATACTTATGTGCGCATTGGTGATTTTGCGAATGTGAAAATTACCTCTGCCACCGATTTTGATTTGTATGGGGTATTGGAAGCGTAGGTTTCCAAAGTTCTTAAACTTTGGAAACCTACGCGATATCCAGTTCAAACTCAAATTCAATATCTTTGAAATGTGCCATTCGAAAATTTAGGGTGTTTTGGTACCAAGATACCGGTGTTTGAATATTAAGAAATTTAAATTTTTGATTTTGCAACAACAATGCTTCGAACGATGAGTACTCCCAGTCCTCAGGCTTTTGGCACAAACCGGCAACAAGCGGATTTCGGTGAATGTATTGCACCAAACGTAGCAAGTAAACATCGTCTAAAACCACTTTTCGTTTAAAATTTTTAATAAACAAACTACCCATTCTATTTAGATCCTTATTAAATGCTTGTGTGTATGCACTAAATAAATTAGAAAATTGTTTACTGAGGTAATATTCATAACTGTCGAACTTTGGTAATCTTTTGCCCTCCTTTTCTTGTTTCAGTATTTGGTATGCTTCTAAAATTTCATTTTGTGTTTTTATTTTAACGAGAAAATGGAAATGGTTGGGCATCAAACAAAATGCATATGTATGCGTAATCGGACTGATATATTTATGGTATAGGTATAAAAAATACCGACAATGTTCGTTTGTCATAAATATTTTTTCGCTGCCATTGGCGCGATTGAAAACATGATATGTGTGCTCCGGCTTAAGGCGTTCCATGCGTTGCGATTCCAAAGCTTAAAGCTTTCGAATCGCAACGCTAAAATAAACCAGGTTTTCAAACAAAAAAAGTCATGCTACAATTATCATTTAAAAGGATTTTTGACACAAACTGCATTGCACTATTTAAAAATGTTATATTGAAGTGGATTCAAATTTAGTTTAAGCTAAAGGAGTAGAATGAAATTAACAGATAGGAAGAACTTTTTTAATTATTCCACAATAATTTTTTGACGGTAACGGTTATCGAATTGTTGCAATTCGAGAATGTAAACACCTCGAGCCAAATCACTAATATTGATTTTTATTTTTTCTTCTACCCTACCTTCTCGAATTTGGTCACCGATTGCATTGTGTAGATAGTAATTTAGAATTTTGC
>JBAXXZ010000279.1:0-3951 GCA_037127575.1 Bacteroidota bacterium
AAATGGGTGGGCACGGCCTTTGGCGGCGTGTATTGTTTTAGTGCCGACGGGCAAGTGCAATTGTACCACTTCACAAAAGAAAACAGTCCCTTGTATTCTAACTCCATCATCGAACTGGCTTACAACAACCAAAGTGGCGATGTATTTATAGCATCAGAATTGGGTATTCAATCTTTTAGAAGCACTATCTTGGCTGGTGAGGCCGAATACAGCAATGTGGTGGCATATCCCAATCCGGTAAAACCGAATTACTCGGGAACAGTTTTAATAAAAGGTTTAGTAGATAATTCAATTGTAAAAATTACCGACATCGCAGGCAACATGGTATGGGAAGTGAAATCAAACGGCGGACAAATTGAATGGCCCATTACCAATTTTACCGGCAACCGAGTTACATCAGGCGTATATGTGGTATACAGCGCCACCACCACCGGCGAGTTAAAAGCCCTTACAAAAATTTTGATTGTGAATTAATGCGCATTTCCGACAAGGCCATCGTTTTACAAAGCATTAAACTGGGTGATCGAAAGTTCATCGTAAAATTATATACCAAACAACAGGGTTTGCTTACCCTGGCCTGCAGTGTTGGTAAATCATCAGGTGCAAAAATTAAATTCGCAAGCATTCAATCGCTTAATTTGGTTCAAGTTGAAATGATTGTGAAACAAAACAAAGATGTTCATCAGTTAAATGAAGCCACTTGTTATTATGTATACGATAAAATTTCCACTTCGATCAGCAAATTAAGCATCGCCCAATTTTTAAACGAACTTTTACTTAAATGCTTAAAAGAACAACAAGCCAATGCTTATTTATTTGAATTCATCGAAACTTGTTTGTGTTATTTAAACGATGAAGAACAACATTTCACAAATCTCCATTTGTACTTTCTTAGCGAACTCACAAAATACTTGGGCATTGAACCTCAAAATAATTACAGCGAACAAAATAAATACTTCGATTGCCGCGAAGGTTGCTTTGCTGCTTATAGTATAGCATCTCCATTAGGACTAACAGCAGAGGAATCACTTCTATTTTCTGAATTTCTCAAAATCAATGGCCTGCAAGTACAAGTAAGCCATGCCCAACGCGTGGCATTAATTGATATTTTCTTAGCCTACTACAAACAACATTTACCGGCCTTTAACGAATTAAAAAGCCTTGAAGTTTTAAAAACCGTTTTGGCCTAAATAAAAAAAGTCGCCTCGCAGCGACTTTTTTTAACACATAAAGGGATCAGGTTATTTTTGAAAGGAAATTTTCTTGATAACGGTATTGCCATTGTTGCTAATTTTCAACATGTAAACACCTTCGCTCAACGATGGCAAGTTCATGGCTTGTTCCATGTTTTTGCCGGCGCTTTCAGCTTGCACCTCAGCAAGTAATTGGCCGTACATATTGTACACTTCAATGTTTACATAACCTTCGCTTAAGCCGCCCATTTTAATGGTGAACATCCCGTTGTTTGGATTTGGATATACTACAAAACTGGTTTCGTATTTAGAATTGCTTTTTAAACCAACTGCACTCGCATCAATTACATTCACTTCAATGATATCGTTACCATCAGCCGTAGCCGATTTGTAAATGTAATACGACGAGCAATAAGTAGATGAAGCGCCGCAAGAAATGGTGGTACTCAAACAAATGGTATAAGTAGCTGCCACCGAATACAAGTGTGAAGTAAATAAAGTATTGCTGGTAGTACCATCGCCCCATGACCATTGTGCAGCAATGATGTTTGCAGTTGAAGCAGGAATGGCATTCCAGAATTTTGGTGTACCGGTTGGTGATAATGTGAAGTTAGCATTGGCTACACAAGTATTGGTCACGTAAATAATATGCATTACAGTATCCATACAAGTTGGGAAGGTTGAGAAATTGGTTAAGGTTAACAACACATTGTAAACCCCGGTAGAATATGTATGGGTAGGAGGATTAGCGCTGGTTGAAGTACTGTTGTCACCAAAATTCCATAAATAGGTGGTGTTCACTGCAGTGTTGGTTGACACGTTTGCAAAACTCACCTGACCGTTATTACCTACTGTGTAATTAAAATTTGCAGTTAAATTACAAATGTTGCTTACACTCACAATTAGGGTTTTTGTGGAAGCACAAGTAGGGGTAGAATTATTGGTGGCATTTAAAGTAACGGTATAAATACCATTGGCTGTATAAGAATTTGAAGGTGCATTGGCAGTGCTTGTGGCTCCATTACCAAAATTCCACGCATAAGTGGTGGTGCTTGAAGTGCCGGTTGATGTGTTATTAAAATTCACCAAACCATTACCCGCTTGTGAAGCAGTAAAATTCGCCACCAGATTACAAGAACTCACATTTGTGATGGTCACTACAGCGCTTGTAGATGAAGTACAATTGGGTGTAAAACTTTGCGCCATCAATATAATGGTGTAAGTACCGTTGGCATTATAACTTAATAAAGGATTATTTAAATTTGAGCTTGTGCTATTGCCAAAATTCCAGGTGTAAGTTACACCTACTGATGGCGTTGTTAAGTTTGATAAAGCCACACTGCCATTGCTGCCGGGGATTGCATTAAAGGCGGCATTTAAATTACAATTTGAATTCACTACCACGGCCAATGTTTTGGTGCTTGCGCAGCTTGGTGTAAAATTATTGTTGGCTGTTAAGGTGGCAATATAAGTACCGTTTGCAGTGTAAGTCGTAGCTGGCGAAGTGGCCGTGCTGTTATTACCGTTACCGAAATTCCACGAGTAAGTTGTGCCGGTAAATGTTCCGGTAGACGTATTATTAAAATTCACCAAGCCATTGGCGCCTTGCGATGCCGAGAAATTAGCCACCAAATTACATGTGCCCGTATTAACAGTATTTACCGAAACGGTTTGACTGATTGATGTTGAACATGAAGGAGAAATACTTAATATAAATAATGTTACCGTATAAGTGCCATTAACGGTATAATTGGTGCTTGGAAACATGCCTGTTGCACCGGTGCCTGTAAAAGTAGGACTACCATTGCCATAAGACCAGTAATAAACAGTCGTAACAGAGTTCGCTAAAGTAGAGGTGCTCGTAAATGTGACATTACCATTTGCATTCACTGAATAAATGAAGTTGGCAACACACTGTGCTTGACCTAACTTTGCACTGAGCAACAAAATAAGTACCGTGAGTGCTTTGATAGAATTTGTAAATTTTTTCATGTTTGTTCCGAATTTAATTTTGGCCATCGCTTAAGGATTCAGACCTTATCCTCTAATTAACAATACCGTTTTTATTGCTTTTGGTTGGGTATTGTTAAAAATATAGGGTTTTAATGAATAATAAGTTTTTGTGTGTAATAAGTTTGCCCCAAGTAAACCTTAATAAAGTAAAGCCCCTTTTGGAATTCGCCTGAATTTAAACGCATCGGTAATTGTTTTTGTCCTGCCTCAATGCGCTCAGTCCATATTAATTTTCCCGGCAAATCTTGAATTTCAACAAGTGTACCTAAACCCTTCAGTGCGCTGATGTCTAAAGTAAATTCACCATTGTTAGGATTTGGATAAATCATAAAACTTGGCATTATGGAATTTTCGGCTAGGACGGTTTCCAATTGTGCTTTACCGGGCAATACATCGATGGAAATAATATTGGAAGCCCCATCGGTTCCTTTATAAATATTGTATGTATAACAGCTGGTGGCTGTTGATCCGCAAGATGCCGTTACGCTTAAACAAATACTGTAATTGGCCGCCGCCGAATATTGGTGCGATGTATACATGGTATTGCTGCTGCTGCCATCTCCCCAAGTCCACAGTGCCCCGGTTATATTGTAAGGATAAGCCAAAAAGGCGTTCCAATACTGGGCAGTAGAAGTTGGCACCACACTAAAATTGGCATTGGCAAGGCAGCTAATGCCAGTTACATTGATGGCATAAACCACACTGTCTGAAGAGCAAGCATAATTTCGAATATAGTGGTATACAT
>JBAXXZ010000280.1:0-3942 GCA_037127575.1 Bacteroidota bacterium
CGGTAGGACCAACGATGCGGGCGATGCGTTCTTTCATTTCACGAGCTGCTTTGTTGGTGAAGGTGAGGGCCAGAATGTTAAAGGCATCCACTTTTTTTTCCATTAAATGGGCAATGCGATAGGTTAACACACGGGTTTTTCCGGAGCCTGCGCCGGCAATAATCATCACCGGGCCTTCGGTAGCCATGGCCGCGGCACGTTGTAATGGGTTTAGTTCATCGAGGTAATGGTACATTGTTTAAAATTCCTATTTTTTTCGATGAATTAAAAGCCTTGCACCAAGAAGATTTAAACAAAAATGGGGAGGGAAGAGACTAAAGATACTTAAGAGATAGATGGGACTTTAGAGACTGAAGATACCAAAGGGACGAAATTCACGGTGCTTAAGCTTGTTGAAACCAACCGATTAAAGTTGGTAAGGAATTAAAAATTAAGAATGAAAAAAATGTGAAGGTTTGGCATTAAATGCCGAATCGCATTTGGATCACACCCAAAAAAGCTTCTTTGAAAATTTTGGTACTCATTTTACTAACGCCAAGTACTCGGTCGGTAAAGAGAATTGGAACTTCTACAATTTTAAATTTTAATTTGTAGGCCCTGTATTTCATTTCAATTTGAAAAGCATAGCCCATAAATCGCACATCATTTAAAGGAATGGTTTCAAGTACTTTTTTTCTGTAACATTTAAATCCGGCTGTGGTGTCTTTTACGGGCAACCAAAGCACTATGCGCACATAAACTGAAGCGAAATAACTCATTAGGATGCGACCCAATGGCCAATTGCTTACTTTGCCGTTTTTACAATAACGAGAACCAACAGCTACATCGGCCCCATTTTCACAGGCTTCGAGTAACCTTACCAAATCGTTGGGGTTATGCGAAAAATCGCAATCCATTTCAAAAATAAAATCGTAATTATTTTTTAGTGCCCATTTAAATCCATGAATGTAGGCGGTACCCAGACCTAATTTGCCTTTGCGTTCTTCGATGTGCAGTTTTCCTTGAAATTCATTTTGTAATGATTTCACGTGTGCAGCTGTGCCATCGGGTGAACCGTCGTCGACAATTAAAATTTCGAATGGGCGGGGCAAGGCAAACACCGTGCGAATCATTTTATCAATGTTTTCGATTTCGTTGTAAGTAGGGATGATGACCAGATTTTTGCCCATTCGGGCACGAATATAACTTTTTTACAATCGAAGTAAAAATAATTATCGGTAGGTTTTTATGCACTTATGAATAAGACTGAAAACTATAATATTCCGCTAGCCAATAAGATGGAAAAGATGATGAGGGTTGACGCGACAAAGTATTTGAATGATTGAATGGTGACTTTCTTAATTAAACGATTGCCAATGAATGCGCCTGCAAAAGCGCTTAAAGTGGCGGCTATCATCAAGATGGGGTCAACTTCTAATAAGTTTTGATTAAAACTGGCGGCATAAATGCTTAAGCGACTGATGTCGATCATGCATGCGATTAAAACACCGGTGGCAATATAACTTTCCTTGTTGAGACCTGCGCGCAATAAAAATGCTGATCGCAAAGCGCCTTGATTGCCTGAAAGGCCGCCAAAGAAGCCACTTAAAGCACCACCTAACGGCAAGTATTTTGCATTAAAACTTAAGTTGGCAAGGGCGGGAATGAGATCAAACAGACAAAAAAAGATGATGAGTGCGGCGAGAATTAATTTTAGTCCTGATATTTTGAAAAGATGTGATTGAAAGTTGTAAGAATAAATTTCGGGTAAGGTGCTAAGATGCAATAATACGTAGGCACCAATTATAGCCGTCAATACGGAAGGCAGACCAAATTTAAGCACTACTTGTTTATTGGCGTGTTTATATACAAGCAGCAGTTTAAATACATTGTTTAAAAAATGCACAATTGCTGTTAGCGCTACAGCTGTTTCAAGGGGAAAATACAAAGCAAAAACAGGCATTAAAATGGTGCCCAATCCAAACCCGGAAAAGAAAGTTAGGCCAGAGCCCACTAAACTAATGATGCAAATAAGTAGATAAGGCAACATAATAAGCTGTTACCTGTAAAAGTAATTATTTTTTGTGAGTCATTACTGAACGATAAGGGTAATGCTTTTTTGTGTCATGTTCCCATCACGGTCAATGATGGTAAATACCCACTTTTCGGTACCAGCTTGATTTCTAGCGCTAATTTTAATATCCTTTTCATAGCCTGTTTTTTCATTATCGGCCATAAAATAATTATAAAAAGTGGTACCGGTGCTTACACCGTCGTAAAAGTAAGATACGTTATAACTTTTAAGGTCGTCTTCGGTTTTGGTAACAACAATGCCAACCAAAATACTGTCCATTTTATTTACTGGTTTATCGCCTGAGGTATATGGGGCATCGGTCTTTAAATGTGCGTCCGGTGGCACGTGCGGGTCGACTTTCTTTTTTTTACAGGCTGCTGATGTGAACAAGAAAGCAATTGCGACGAAGAGGAATAAGTGTTTGTATGTCATGATTAATTAAATTGATATTTTAAATTGATGTTTAAATTTCTTCCCATATTATTAATGCCGAAATATTTAAAACGTGACAAGTGATCATAATAAGTTTCATTGCTCAAATTATTTAGGGCAATCGAACAAATGACTTTGTTTTGTTTTATAAGATACTCACCACCAATAGAGGCATTGATTAATTGATAAGCTTTGCTGTTTGTTTCGAATTGATTCACCATGTTTTGTTCAAACACATACACGTAATTAATCGACAAATAAGCATTTTGAATTTTTTTTGTATTGATGAAATTGTACTTTAGTTCTTGGTTGAGTTTTTGTGCCGGAATAAATGGCAAGTATTCATGCGCATCGGTGAGTCCGGCTATATTGCAGTAAGATGCAGTGTACAACCATGCTTTTAAATTTTTTGGATGTAATCGTAAACCGCTTTCTATTCCGCTAATGAGCGCATTTTTTTGAATATAATTGTAAATGCGTAATCCCAAATAATCACTATTACTTGGCTGCAAATAAATATAATTTAAAAAACGATTGGCATAGGCATCAGCAAATACCGTAATGTGCTTTTGGTGAAATTCCAAAAAGGCATCACTGCAAAAGTTTTGTTCAATCTTTAAATTCACATTTCCAATTTCATACCTCGCGCTGCCTTCGTGTAAGCCATTGCTCGACAATTCGGCGAGGTTTGGTCCCCGATAACCGCTCGAAAAATTGAGTTTTAAATTCCAGTATTTTGCATCAAACAAACTCATGCCAAGGCAACCGTTTACAGTATTATAAAAACGTTGCACGGGAACAATGTTGTTGCCGCCCGAAATGGAAGGATCGCCATTGTTGAGTTTGCCGCTATTCAAGGTTTGAATACTTTTGATGTCGTAACGTAAACCTGCTTCGGTAATCATGTATTTTAATTTGTGTTTGATGTGCATAAAAGCAGCGCCTTCGCCCATATTGGCACCAGGAACAATAATTCGTGAGCCGTTGTTACGATTCGTTTGGAATTGGTTTTGTGAACCAATTGATAGGTCAAATTTGCTATTGATGGCTTTGGACCAAGTAACTGAAAGGGCATAGGTATTTAATAGCATGTCTAAACTTATGCCGCTTGCGCCTTCTTGTTCTTGTCGGTTATTGATGTGCGCGCCGGCATTGATTTTTAATTCGGAAGCTTTTAGGTGCAGCGTATTTTGAGAACTGAAAAAGTTCATCATAACAGTATGGTGGGGTCGTTCGAAGCTTCTTGACCAGCGTTGATCGGCTTTATCAAACAATTGGTAGGCATCCATTAAAAAACCAAAATGGTTTAAGGCAAAAATGTAGGTGTTTTCGCTCAATAATTTTTTTGTATGAATACCGAAAGTGCCTTTGATGATATTGCCGCCAAATCGTGAATTCAAAATGCGTTTGTTGTTGCCGTCGCTATAATCGGCGTGGGTTTCAGTGCCTACGCGTAA
>JBAXXZ010000281.1:0-3940 GCA_037127575.1 Bacteroidota bacterium
AGTGATTTCTACTTCAATGGTGACACGAAGTGAAAGAACGAAGTGATTTCTACTTCGTGTCATATTTAAAATTTCCATATATATTAATAAAAGCACTTAACTAATTTACGACCTTCCTGAAGTAGAAAAAGCCTTCCTGAGTTATTCGGGGAGGCTTTTTCACTTCAGTGGTGATACGAAGTGAAAGAACGTAGTGATTTCTACTTCGTGTCATATTTAAAATTTCATTATTTTTATTACCATGCCATTACCATATTGTGTTTATATACTTTTTAGTAAAAAAGATTTCCTATTGTACACAGGGTATACTTCTAATTTAGAGGCTAGAATCAAAAATCACAATTCAGGCGGAACCAAAAGCACCGCCTACCGCGGCCCGCTCGAATTAATTTTTTGTGAGTTTTATCTTTTCAAAGAAGACGCCATGAAACGAGAGTTATATTTCAAGACAACAATGGGTAAAAAAGCCATTAAATTAATGCTTAGAACTACCCTTGAAAAAATGGAATACAAGGGCAGCTTAAAAAGTCTAGTTATTGTTGAGGATGCTCATTCAGATTTTTAAGGAGGCGATGCCTTTCCCCCACCACTCTTTAAATCAATGCGCCAAAGTTGGAACCGCTTTGTCAATATAAGTCGAATCGCCCAATTCACCGCTGCTGTTATTGCAAGCACCATATTCTGCCATCTTTTTTTATCCCGTAGCCATTAAATCCTGCAGCTACAATTGTTAAACAATCTGTCGATTGACCAATTGGCGTTGGTTTATTCATGGTGCCCAATGCCGGGTCACCCAATTGACCAAAAGTATTTACTCCCCATGCCCAAAGTGTGCCATCCGTTTTAATGCATACGCTGTGATCTGTACCCTAAAACAAAGCCCGTCAAATAAGCAGCGGCACTGCCGGTGGCGTGACTGTAATAGGCGCTCAGTGGTCTCTTCGAGCTTTTTATAATCCTTTTTGCAGGCCGCAAATAGGCAACACACAAAAATAATTTGAAGAAAATTGTTTTTTATTTTTCATTGACTTTTGGCTTTAATCCATTGATTTTGAAGCTTACAGATCAATACTATTTTTCACATTAGATTTGATTGATTTTAAGCCGTCAAACAATCATGAAACGAAAAATGTAAAAAAAAATTGTAAAAAAATTTGATTGAATGAACGCGTGCGGAAGATGACAATCTTTTTATTCAAATAAACAACAAGCCCATCATTGACCTCATTTGAAAAACAAAATGAAACTTGATTAATTATTCAAGAAGAATTTTTTACTGATAATGCCACCGCTGTTGGTGATAAAGTTCAAAGAATAAACACCTACAGGATACGTAGATAAATCAATGGAATCAATCCAAGTGTCTGCTGTAAAAATTTTCACACCATGGGCATTGTAAATTTCAAGTCCTATTATGGCAACATCATTGTTTGAATAAAAATTAACAATGCCTTGCGAAGGATTAGGAAATAAATTTACTTCAATAAAATCAGAGGTATTGCACACAACCACAGTTTTTGACAATTTAAATGCACCATCATAATCAACCTGCTTTAAACGGTAATAGTTTGAACAGTTTTCTGAGTGGTTATCATATAAATAATAATCTTGTTGCATTTCTGAATCTCCCTTCGAATCTACAATGCCTTCAACAGTGTAATGAATGCCATCTTTCGATTTTTCCACCACAAAATAATGGTTGTTTTTTTCGGAGCCGGTAGACCAATAAATTTTTACTCGATCACCCTCCATCTTGGCGTTAAAGTCGCGCAAGGTAATTGGCAATGGTGAGTTGGTGATGTTTTTGGTGCCAATGCGCCATGAATTGGCAATTGATGCCGTGCTTAAATTGGTACGGTTTACTTCGTAAGTGGTGTTGGCATTGGTACTTGCCGAATGTGAACCCGTAACCGATGATACCAAAGAGGCATTTAAATCGGTGAGTGTATTGGTGCCGTAACCGGTGCCGCCATACCTTATCTGTGCTGTATTCCCATTAAAGGCAATGCTAGCAGTGGTTATGGCCCACAATGAATTTGACACACCAATAACGGTGTTGCTCCAACTCGCATCAGCATGGTTAGCGGCCACATACCAAGCCGGATAGGTTGGTGTATGCACCACACTAATATTGCCTGCCGTTGTCAATGCTGTTGAATAGCCAACCCACAAAGGTCTGTAATCGGCTTGTGATGTGCCCATCGGAAATAAACCGGCATCATTTGGCATAGCGACTGTTGCAGTTGCAAACCACCTAGTAAATGTGCCGTTAAATAAAAATCCTGCTGAACGCGTTAAAGTGCCTGTTGCGGCACCCGAGGTGCCAAGTGTTAAAGTTAATCCATTAAGATTTACCGTACCGGATGTCATGACTAAACTGCCAGAAATGGTTGCATTATTTGATAAGGTTAAAGTTTGTCCTGCACTTAGGTTAACTGTTACTTCACCCGCTGCATTCTGTGAAAGCCCAGTACCGGTTAATTGACCGCTGGTGCCATTGTATTCATAACTTGCTCCCGCCGCATAGGTGTATGATCCCCCAAAACAAATGGCCACATTGGTATTAATGGACGCCGCACCCGAAACTGAAGTTGTTGTGATGCCTTGTATTTTACCTGTTACAATGGTGCCTGTTGATGACACGATAAAATCTGAACCGCTTGAAGGATTTGGATCGTACAAACCACCGCTTTGCGGAACAATCATTTTTCCATTCAAGGTAAAAATCCTGTTCGTAGAACCAGCATCGTAATAAATCACACCACTAAGCGAAGCTGTACAGGTAACAGAAACTGTAAAAACCAAACGGGCATTGGAATTTCCAACCCTTAAGGTATACGTTGAAGGAATCAGTAAAGAGTTGCGAAAGGTCATGATATTACCACTATTATCTGCTTCAAGCCAAGCAAAGCCCGAACCTGAACCGGTTAAACTATTTAAAGTTACAGTAGGCACCCCATTTATTGTTTTGGTTGAATTAGTTAAAACATTAATGATAACATCATCATTGTTTGCTGGCACAACCGCAGGCGACCAATTACTGGCAACAGTCCAAGTACCGCCTGCAGTATTGGTCCAAGTGATAGTTGCAGCATTACCCTGATATTGAAAGATGAATAAAAAAGCAAAAAGGCAGAAGTGGTATAAAAAACGAAACATTTTATTTGTTAATTAATTTTTTGTTGTTGTAATATTTGGGATGAAGTTACAACATAAAGAAATGATTAACAAGCTGAAACAGCTTATTTCTAGGCACTTATCGTTTTTAAACCTTAAATTACCTTAAAAATCGGCCTTTTCACCGATTAATTTAGAAATAGCTTGAAAAGCCAAACTGAATAGCCTGTGATTTAACAGTTGGATTATTCAACAAATCATGGCTCCATTCATAACGGTAATTAAACCGAATCACCGTGGTGCCGCTTGGTCTAAATGCAATTGTTGGCACAATGGCTTTGATATCATCACCAATATTGGTTTTGGTTTCTCTAAAACGTCCGTCATTATAATCCACCCACTCAAATCGCGCGCCCAAATTTAATTTGGCCTTTTCCCAACCAAACATTTTTTTCTGAACGACGGTATAAATAACATCGGTATAAGCACCCCATTGCAAGGCCCCAAACTGTTGCGTGTAATTGCCCGGAAGCTGCACCATCGCGCGATCGTATTCACCTGTTATCACCATTCTATTTTTAAACAAGGTGGTATTATAATCTACCGCAAAAACGCTCGCCCTTCGCTTGGCATCAATCGTTAAACCTTCAACCTGCCATTTATTATAAACGCCGTGCATAAAACTAAATCCCATCTCACCAATGTTTCTGTGCCTTATGGCCAATTTACCGGTACTTAAGGGCGAACCATTGTAACTTTCAGCAAACTTCTCCGGATTTTCCTTACCCGCATGCAAAGATGTTCTTCCTTCAGTGTTATTAAT
>JBAXXZ010000282.1:0-3915 GCA_037127575.1 Bacteroidota bacterium
TGTTAACGTATTGTATGGCGCGAAGGCAAGTGCCAGCATCGTTTAAAGTATTTTTATAATTGCTAAATGCAATGGCCCCCGACTGTTTCATGTCATACATCTCAGCCAAATCATTGCCTTCTCCTTTTGTGGTAATGGTTCCAAAGGGATAAACATTAACCACTTTATTTTTTGTTTGATGAATGATGTACTCAATTTGCGATTTATTTTGCAATGCCGGTTGATTGTTGTTGTGTAAACAAACTGCCGTAAAACCTCCTGCAGCGGCGGCTTTCACCAAACTTTCCAAATCTTCTTGATGTTCAAATCCGGGGTCACCACTCACTGCCTGCATGTCGATCCATCCCAATGACAAACATAAATCGCGGTGCTCAATTATTTTTGTTTGTGGTTTTGCTTGTAAGGTTTTTTTGATGGCTGTAATAATTCCACCTTCAACCAAAACATCCATGTTTTTGTGATGGTATTCACTTCCTTCTGAAATGATATAAGCTTGCTTAAATAGTAGATTCATTTTATTGCTTTAAAAATCTTAATAATACAACTTCGGCCAGTATAAATGATAGTGCTAAAAGTAAAAATAATTTCCATAATTTTTTTCCGCCTTCCACCAAAGATACCAAGTCGCCTGCCTTTGTTGATTGGTAATCGATTAGCTTAAAATGATCGAGGTGATTTTGATCCAGAATTTGTTGTAATTCAGCCATGGTATAGGTACTTAAATCAGATTCAAACCTTGAATAATTAAAAGCCAATGCCTGCAAGTTTTGTTTTTGATGTTGCAAGAAGTAAAATCCGGGCTGCTGTGGCTGATGTTGAAAATAAAACCGGATATTGTTTAAGTACATTTTGTATTCTGGAATAAAATCATTTTTGGTTTCTGTATTCACTAAACTTGGCGGCGTATCGATAAACAAAGGATTTGAGGGTATTTCAAACATGCTTTGTCCGCCCAAGGTAAAATACAAAGGCGTGGTTTGTACACTATTAAAACACATTTTGTAAATACTTGGTACCAAAAGCGCATGATTGTAAAAATTGCCGGCCTCAGGCGATAATGCCGTACTAAAAAAATACAAATTGGCCTTGTTAAATTTAGTCGAGCCCAATAATACATCGCCATTTTGCAAAGTCATGATGCTTTCCATGCCAGGTAAAAGCGCCAATTGATAGTGTTGTTTGATTTGAGGAAGATTCATTCGCTCTACTTTATTTTCAAAAACCCCATTAAAAAAACCATTGTTTTGGTCAATTTCGTTTGTTTTTAAACCTGTGGTATCCAATGCTTGAATTTTGGGCAGATGCAGCGCATCATACAAATTGAAGTAAGAAGTTAAATTACTTGTTAAGGATGGAATCATCACAATGCTTCCGCCTTTTTTGGTAAAGCTTAATAATTCGGCTGTAAAACCACTTCCAAATTCGGATAATTGATTCAATACTATCACATCTGCACTCTTAAACAAAGCATAATCAATGCCCATCTCATTGTTTTGTTTAAAATCAAACAGGCTGTCGTTTTTGAATAAAGCCGACAATTTATCTTGTTTGCCTTTGCCATTAATTAAATCAATTTGGATACGTTTAGTTGAATTAAAAGTAAAACGTAATTGGTCATCAAAAGTAATGGGATAGTCGTCAATTTTTATCTCACAAAAATTAAAACCCGCTTGTTTACACGTGAAATTAAAATTCAAGTCAGCTATGCCATTGGGTTCAATTGAAAAGCTCGACATGGCCACTTGTAGTTTGTTGATGTAAAGTTTGGCCGATAGCACATCCATGGCTTGCGAACCGGCATTTATAACTCGGGCATGCAGGTGTTGGTTAAATCCTATTTGTTGCATTGGACTTTCGAACCAACAAGAATCGAGGTAAATATTATTTTGCAAATTAGGGATAACCGGCAGTACAAAAACTTTGTAGGCGGTATCTATTTTACTTTGCGCAATATTAAAACTTGATTTTTGTAAATCGGAAAACAAAAAAATTTGTTTGTTATCGGCACTAAATTGCCGTAAAAACTCTGCCTGTCTTTTTAATACCAAGTCAATTGATCTTACACTAGGGCTTATTTTGATTTCTTCAACAACAGTTAAAGCATCTTGTTTGGTATGCAAACGTTGGTGTTTTCCTTCAAAATCATTGGTGATAATTTGCACCTTATCGGCATTGCTCATCGATTGAATCAGTTCTTTGGCCTTTATTTTTTCAATATCAAGAACAGCGCCTTGCTTATTAACGTTTTGGGTACTAAACGAATTATCGATATAAATGCTCAAAATTTTGTTCGAAGTTGCGGCTGAGGCATTTTTTTCACCCGTTACAAAAGGCTGCGCAAAAGCCAAAACCAAACAAACAATGGCCAAACAGCGTATCAACAAAATGAGCCATTCTTTTAAACGTGATTTTGCTTTGCTTTTTTCTTGAAGATCTTTTAAAAAGCGAACATTGGTAAAATATACAATTTTGTATTTTTTGAAATTAAAAAGATGAATGATGATGGGTACCAGCAAGGCAAAACGCGCACATAAAAAAGAAGGATAGAGAAAAAACATCGGTTTTAAAATTAACAAATACTAAAAAGCAAAGCCAATCAAATGAAGGTAAAATTTAAATACATACCAACAATTTTAAGCCAAATGCGTTGTATTAATTTGTATCTTTACAAATACACTAATTATGAAATCTGCCTTGGCATCGCTTATTAAGAACCTTGTTTTAATTGGGGTTTTAGTTTTATCCACACTCAATTTTTTTTATGTGTGGTTTAATTGGCAAGATTTATTAATTATTCAATCGGTTGCGGGTGTTACCTACGTTTTTACAGGCTGCTACGAATACCTCAACGCAGGCTATAAAGCTGCTTTACCTGTAAAACGTTTTGCTTATTTTACAAATAGTTACTTAATGTTTAAAACGCTAAAAATTGCCGTTTTCTTTGGTTTTGCCTTACTTTTATTTTTCTCTCATAACCGGGTAAAATACCTGTACCCAATTTGTTTAATTATTGCCCTCACCGAAAGTGTAATTACCCTCTTAAAATACAAAAATGCCTATTGTTTTGTAAATATTTATGCCAATTATTTGCTTTTGGCACAGGATAAACTCACTAAAATATTTGCCGGCGACATTTTACTGGTGGAATTCAGGCACAATATTTTTTACTTTGTGAAGAAAAACAACAAGAGTTTTAGCATAAAACTCGAGCACATTGCCAATAAAGATGAATTTATCGGTTCTTTAATGGAATGGGTGAACCGAAATAATGTGTTTTTGAGCCAAGAATCGAAAGTAAAAATTAAGGCATTGCACAAGCCTTTAGACCTCAACCTTTAAGTAAAAAACCCCTTAACAATCTAATTGTTAAGGGGTTAATTGTAGCGGAACGGGGAGTCGAACCCCGGACCTCAGGGTTATGAATCCTGCGCTCTAACCATCTGAGCTATCCCGCCATTTTCAAGGGCTGCAAATATAATTATTCCTTAACAATAGCCAAAACAAAATTTTTTTGATATTTTCATTTGCTTTCTTGTTAAAAATTTATACTTTGCAAAAAAATTTTGGATATGCCTTCAAAGAAAAAAGCCGCTAAAACTAAATCAGTGCCGAAAGCCAAGGCCAAAAAGCCAGTGAAGCAAGAGAAAAAAGCAGTTTCTAAGAAACAGGCAATTAAGAAGGCGCCCACAAAGGCAAAATCTAAGATAGAAACCAAAAAACATACGACAAAAAAAGTTGCAGTTAAAAAGGTTGCTCCTAAAAAACCAATTGCCAAAGCATTAAAAACCAAAAAGGTAGTCCCTGTAAAGGCAGTAAAAAACAAGCCTAAGGTAGCGGCAAAACCAATCCAGTCAACCAAAAAGCCGACAGTCGGTTCTAAAACAAAAAAAATCGAAAAATCTAAAGTACTTAAGG
>JBAXXZ010000283.1:0-3912 GCA_037127575.1 Bacteroidota bacterium
TGCATCACCAATAGTTTGAGCCATGATGACGGCGTGTAAAAAAATAGCAGGTTGGGTAATACGTGTTTGTTTTAGCTCTTCTTCGGTGCCGGCAAACATTGTTTGGGTAATGTTAAAACCCAAAATATGATTGGCTTTCTCAAAAAGTTCCTTGGCCAATGGATTGGATTCGTACAAATCTTTTCCCATTCCGGGAAATTGTGAACCTTGGCCCGGAAAAACATACGCTTTCTTCATGCTAAAATGATGTTTGGTTAGACTTGTAAATTTATGAGAATAAAGCAAAGAATCAAACCAAAGATGTGGTTGGTTATTCAATGCCCAATGTTAGAATCCTTTTTACAATAATTTCTTACGGTCAATAAATCCGCCGCCAACCAAATCATTGCCCTCATAAATAACTGCGCTTTGACCCGGTGCTACACCGGTAACAGCCCCATGAAAAATGACATCAAGCTTATCGTCGATGGAATTAATGGTGGCCATAGAACCAGCATCTTTGTAGCGAATTTTGGTTAATCCAACAAAATCATAGGGTAAATTTTCATATTTAATGAGATTATAATCCCTCACTTGCAGATGATTTTCCTCCAAATCTTCTTTATCACCTAACACAACAATATTTGTTTCAGGAATTATTTCTTTTACAAAAACAGGAGCACCCAATGCAATTTCGAGTCCACGGCGTTGACCAACCGTGTAAAACGGGTAACCCTTGTGTTGACCAACTTTTTTTCCCTTAAATATAAAATCACCGCCATTCACTTTTTCTTCTAATCCCGGCATTTTATGTTTTAAAAAAGACCGGTAATCATTATCGGGTACAAAGCAAATGTCATAACTCTCACTTTTATTGGCCAAATCGTAAAAGCCCGCATCTTTGGCCATTTGCTTAATTTCAGTTTTTTTAAATTGACCCAAAGGAAACATGGTTCTTTTTAAACTTTCTTGGTTTAGTCCCCACAAAACATATGTTTGATCTTTGGTTAAATCAAGCCCTTTAAAAATAATTTTACGATTGTTCTCTTCCCTCACTTGTGCATAATGCCCAGTGGCAATAAATTCACAATCCAACATATTTGCGCGTTTAAGGAGCGCGTCCCACTTAATATGCGTATTGCATAACACACATGGGTTTGGTGTACGACCGGCCAAATATTCCTCAACAAAATTATTGATAATTGCCTCGCCAAATTCGCCACGAATATCTAGTATGTAATGTGGAAAACCGAAAGTTACTGCCATGGTTCGTGCATCGTTGATGCTGTCTAAACTGCAACAACCTGTTTCGCGTTTACCGGCTCCCGAACTTTCATAGTCCCAAGTTTTCATTGTAATGCCAATTACATCATAACCCTGTTCGTGAAGCATCATGGCAGTTACACTACTATCAATGCCCCCGCTCATGGCCACCAAAACTTTACCGTTCTTACTCATGCTTCATTTTAGGTTTTGGATTGTTGTTGTAAAGTGTTCCTGTGCTCACTGCATTTGGTTTTGTTTGTTGCGGTGTTTCAGTTTTATTTTTTTTGAAAAAAACTTCCATTTCTTTTTTTGAAGCCAATTGGCCATTTTTATACAGTTCTTTTTCTTTAATTGAACCGTCCTGATTTTTGTAAAGCCACACCCCATTTTTGTTCCCGTTTAAGTAGTAACCTGCGGCAGCCTCAACGCCGTTAGGGAAATAGTGGATCACCTTTCCTTCCATCCGGCCATTCAAGTATTGTCCTTTTGCTCTAATAGTAACACCATCGAAGTATTTGATGAAAGGGCCGTTTTCCAATCCGTTTTTAAAAATAAATTCTTCTGAAATTTTACCATCAGGCAAATAAACGCAGCTGGTTCCTTCCTTTTTACCGGCTTTATATTTTTCAACAGAAATTAAAACACCTTCTTCATCGAAGTAAGACCAAGTACTGTCTTTAATTTCCTTTTTTATATAATTTCCTTGCGCCATTCTCTTACCGTTAAAGTGAAACAATTTGGCGCCAATGGTTTTGCCATCAGGTCTAAAAACCAAGATGGCCCTAACAGTATCATGCGGGTAATAATATTTAAACTTTCCTATAGGTTTATCGTCTTTAAAGGCACCTTCGTATAGCAGATGGTTTGTTTTTTCATCTTTCTTTTTCCAATAGCCTTGTTTCTTTCCGTTGGCATCAACAGTTTGAGATATCCCAGATAAGGCATAACAGCATAAAAAAGTGAAGATAAAAAAACGCATAATTTATTAATTCTAAAACGTTGTAAAGTTACACGAAAAATACACTTATCAATTTTTCCCGATGAAATTAAATTCAATTAACAAAGTTCTTCTTAAAGCAACACCACCTTATATTTATCTGCCATTTTTTCTAATTGTTCGTGGCTAATTTGGTGTTGATTTTGGCCTTGGTGACGGTTTTCGACAGTGAGCACAAAAATTTTGTAACTGAATTTTTTAGCCAATTTAAAATAGGCTTCAATTTCCCAATCCAATGTTAATGTGTTATCGATAAAGATTTTTTTTACACCTTGTAGCATGGCAGTTTCAGTGTTGTTCATGCATTGGCTATAAGCCAAGTGATTGGTTTTATAGTCGAATTGGTAATTGCCCGTGAGTGGGTCAACAAAAAAATCATCTACCGAATAAACAGGCCATTTGCCCTCTTCGCATAAGACCTTAGCTAGGCTGGTTTTACCAGCACCGGGTAAACCCCTTAATAATATGAGTGTTGGCGACATAATAACTATTTAAAGAATAAAATCAAGGTAATTTTTCGGACTAATTACTTCAAAACCGGCCTTAGGATAAGCCTTGCCAAATGCAATGGGTTTTTTAGGTGTTTTTTTTACGCCGTATTTAAATTCAAAAGCCGCCACTTTTTTTTGATTAACTTCAAGCAAATCAATTTCTTGTTGATCGTAGGTTCGCCAAAAATGGTAATCAGGATTTTGGTTTTTATAAGTATTGCGTTTTAATCTTTCCATAAAGAGGTAGTTTTCCCAAAGCATGCCCTTTTCGTCTTCGCGGCGAAGCGACATTGGGTCAAAATTACCAATCACTGCATTGCGAATGCCATTATCAACAAAATACCAACGTTGACTTTTGGAAATTTCTTTACGTAAATTGTTGCTGTATGCAGAAACCTTATGCAAGACAAAAACCTTTGTTAAAAGGTTTAAATACTTTTCGACTGTATTTTTACTTACCCCCAAAGCGCTGCCAAGTTCATTATACGAAACCTCTTTGCCAATTTGATAGGCCACCATTTTTAGCAAACTGTATACCAGTGTTGCGTTTCGTAAACCATCCAGCACCAAAATATCTTTTAGTAAGTATGAATTCACCAAATCACTGAGGTAACGTTTTTTTTCATCAGGACTTTTTAAGTGCCAAATTTCAGGATAAGCGCCAAAAACCAAACGGTCATCAAGGTTTTGTTTAGTATGTAAGGCACTTTCTTTGAGTTCGCCTTGCCAAACGGGATACAACAAAACAACGCGGCTTCTACCGGTGAGGGGTTCGCCCGACACATTTAAAATATCAAAAACAGAAGACCCGGTGACCAATATTTTTAATCCCTTGATGGCATCAACCATTAATTTCAATTTCTTGCCGATATCGGGAATGTTTTGTGCTTCATCAATCACCAATAAATCGTTTCCGTTTAAAACACGGGTGTAATTACTCACAGTTCTTTGGGCCAACAATTGATGTGTATCTTCATCTTCACCATTTAGAAACAAATACGGCCGTTTATAGCTTTTAAGCAGCGCTTCAATCAGTACCGATTTTCCAACCCTTCTGGCACCGAGCAAAAGCGTAACCTTTTGAGGCTTTAGGCTTTTGAGTAATTCAACTTGTTGAACACGGTTAATTTCCATGTCACAAATATATTAATTTAGTCAATACATTGACATATTTTATAT
>JBAXXZ010000284.1:0-3909 GCA_037127575.1 Bacteroidota bacterium
AAATAAAGGTAATAATTTTGCGGTTTTTTTGAAGAAAGAAAGAACTTAAAAGCAATTAAAATTTATGATCATTTAAAAAACTATTTCAAGCCTTTTAAAAAGCTCAGAAAAAACCGACAACAAAAAGATGTCTATTTCTTTAGTAACTTCTTATTCTCTTTGTGTCTTTTGTGATCTCTTTTTGTTTTTTTCTTCAAATTTTCTTTGAGGGCTTTTTCTAAATCGATGCCTGTTTGGTTGGCGAGGCAAATGAGGACAAACATTACATCGGCCATTTCGTCGCCGAGGTCTTTGTTTTTATCACTTTCTTTTTCGCTTTGTTCGCCAAAGCGGCGGGCCATGATGCGGGCTACTTCGCCTACTTCTTCCATGAGCATGGCGGTGTTGGTGAGCTCGTTAAAATAACGAACGCCGTATTTTTTTATCCAAGTGTCTACTTTTTTTTGTGCTTCGCTAATTCGCATGAAATATTTCAATTAATGTTTGTATTTCTTTTTAGGATTTGTTCGACAGGGAAATACTCTTAAGATGAACAATATATCTTCTTCTATACTAAATATGATAAGGTAAGGGAATTTTTTTACTGCCATTTCACGTGTAAAGGCATGCTTGTTTGGGAAACTCAAAGGATGTTTATGGATTTGCTCTATAGATTCAAAAATATAGTCAACAAATGTATTACCTAATTGAGGTTGTTGTTTATTATACCAGGTTTTTGCTTGTTCAATATCTTTAATCGCAATATCAGTAATAACGACTTGTTTCATTGCCGTATTATTTTTCGCGGAGAATTTTTTTTGCTTGATTGAGGGTATAATATTTTAGTTTCCCTGCCTTGTGTTCGGATAAGGTGGTATTTAATTCAGATTTTTGTTCATCACTTAGTAAACTGTCGCCCTGTTGTTTGTGTTCTTTTACTAAAGTTTCCGCAACAGCCAACAGTACTTTTTTTTCATTTGTATTCAAAATATGGAGTGAATTGATAATTTTTGTTTCCAAAGATTTTACAGAGATGGCCATAATGATGATTAGTTAAAACAAATATAATTAATTTTACAATGATGCGTTTACATTTTGCACCATGCGTTGCGGCACGGGTTGTTTGATGTTGTTTTTTTCAAAGCTTTCTTTGAGTTCTTGATACAAGGCACTTTTTAATGCTACGGTATCATCGGGCAGGCAGTATGGTTTAACGGCAATTGATAAACTGCCGTCGAGTATTTTACCAAAGAAAATAGTGGGTTTGTTGTTTTTAATCACCAAGTCGTTTTTATGGAGGGTGTCTTCAATAATATTTTTAACGGTTTTGGTATCACAATCGGCGCTCACCAATAATTGTAATTCGATGCGCAAGTTACCGTGACGGCTGTAATTCACAATGGTGCCATTTGAAAGCGGGCCGTTTGGGAGGATGATTGTTTTATGATCGGCCGTTAATAAGATGGTGTTAAAGATTTGGATTTCGAGCACTTCACCTGCTTGTCCGCCTGCCTCAATGGTATCGCCCACTTTAAAGGGTTTAAAAATGAGGATTAACACCCCACCGGCAAAATTAGAAAGAGAGCCTTGCAAGGCCAAACCAACAGCCAAACCGGCGGCACCTAAAATGGTGACAAAGCTGGCGGTGCCAATGCCAATCATACCTGCCACGGTAACAATTAAAATAATTTTTAAGCCAATGCTGAGTAAACTTTTTAAGAAAGATTTTAAACTCACGTCTAATTCTCTTTTGGTCATGGCGATTTCGGCCAAGCGGGCAATGCGTTTTACCAGCCACAAACCAACAAACAAAACAATGAGTGCCGAAATCACATTGGGCGTGTAATCCACCACTAGGCGCATTAAACGGTCGAGGTAGGAATCGAATTTTATTTCGTCGCTCACAATTTTTTCCTTCACTTTCTCAACCGCCGGCATTACTTTTTGAATGGCCTGACTTTGTAAAATAGGTAACATCTTTTGAAAATTAATACATTGACAAAGCTAAGAAAATTAATATTTTAACCGCGCTAATTGTTGGGGAGCCTGAGGTTAAGAGAGAGAATGAGAGCTAGAATGGGAAGGAGAGCGGAAATGAGAATGGGAGCGAAAGAATGCGGGTGAGGAATTGAGGATTTTGCGCCAGTTTCCGATAGCTATCGGAAGAAGCGAAAAGCCCGGAGGCTGAGCAGCCCGACTGTGGTTTTTCGAAAAGTGCTGCGAAGCCGAGGACTTGCAGCGGAAAGCACGGTACTTTTTGCTAAAAACATCGGTGAAAAATAAAAGGTTTTTAGCAAAGAGCAGGCGCCCAAAAAAAAATAAATGTATGGGATATAAAAGTTTAGAGGATTGCATTGATGATTTAGAAAAACAAGGGCAATTGATTCGTATTCACGAGGAGGTTGATCCGCATTTGGAAATGGCTGCCATTCATTTAAAGGTGTTTGAAAGGGGCGGTCCGGCTTTGTTATTCGAAAAAGTAAAAGGCAGCAAGTACAGGGCTTTGAGTAATTTGTTTGGCACTTTAACGCGTTCGAAATTTATTTTTAGGGACCGTTTTGGCATGATGCAAGAAATGGTGAAGTTGCGTAATTCGCCCATGGCGGCCTTGAAGCAGCCATTTAAATACCTTGGTACCGGTGTAGCGGCTTTGAGTGCCTTGCCCAAAAAGGCTTCATTTAATAGCGCCGGATTTAAAGAAATTCAAATTTCGGATTTGCCTTTGATTCAGCATTGGCCAATGGATGGCGGGGCTTTTGTGACCTTGCCGCAGGTGTATTCGGAAGATATTGATAAGCCGGGTGTGATGGCTTCTAATTTGGGCATGTACCGCATTCAATTAACGGGGAATGATTATGTGTTGAATAAAGAAATTGGTTTGCATTACCAGTTGCACCGTGGCATTGGTGTGCATCAATCAAAAACGAATGCCAAGAATATTCCTTTAAAGGTGAGCATTTTTGTTGGTGGTCCTCCTGCCAACACACTGGCGGCCGTTATGCCATTGCCTGAAGGCATTAGTGAATTAACTTTTGCCGGAGCACTGGCGGGAAGGCGCTTTCGGTATGCTTATGAGGATGGTTATTGTGTGGCCTTGGATGCTGATTTTGTGATTACGGGCGAAGTTTATCCCAATGAGAACAAGCCGGAAGGACCATTTGGCGACCATTTGGGTTATTATAGTTTGAAGCATGAATTTCCATTGATGCGTGTACATAAAGTATATGCCAAAGAAAATGCCATTTGGCCATTTACGGTGGTAGGTCGCCCGCCACAAGAGGACACGGCTTTTGGTGCTTTGATTCATGAGATCAGTGGCTCTGCTATTCCGAATGAAATACCCGGCGTGAAAGAAGTGCATGCGGTAGATGCTGCCGGGGTGCATCCTTTGTTATTGGCGGTGGGCACCGAAAGGTACACGCCGTATTTAAAAAATGATCGTCCTGCCGAACTACTCTCACAAGCCAATCATATTTTGGGTACCGGCCAATTGAGTTTGGCGAAATATTTATTTATTGGTGCTGATCAAAACAATGATTTGAACTGTCATGATGTGTCGGCCTTTTTTAAATACGTGTTTGAGCGAATTGATTTGAAACGCGATTTGCATTTTTACACCAAGGCGAGTCAGGATACCCTTGATTACAGCGGTGAGCGTATTAATGAAGGCAGTAAGTTGGTGGTGGCTGCTTGTGGTGAAGCCATTCGTACATTAAAAAATAATTTACCGGAAGTGTTGGCTACTTGTGAATTTGTTGCCAATCCTGTCTTCATTATGCCCGGTGTAATGGCAGTGCAGATGGCGGCTTTTAGCACTTATGAAAAAGCCAAAACAGAAGTGCACAATTTTGCTGTTTGGATAAAAAAGAATTTGAGTGATTTTGAAGGCATGGTACAAATTGTGTTGTACGATGATTTTGTTTTTGCTGA
>JBAXXZ010000285.1:0-3907 GCA_037127575.1 Bacteroidota bacterium
ATGTGTGATGGATTCAACATTTGATTTTTTTTATGTAAGGTAAGGCCCTTTGTTTGCTTGTAGTTTTGTGCAACAAAAAATTAAAAAAGCATTGTTATGAAAAAGCGCTTCCAATCAAGTTATTTAAGTTTTTACCTCTTCAGTTTTTTCATGCTTGGTGCTTGTAACAATAAAAACAGCGAATTAAAAATATCAAACCAAGAACACATGAAAGCCGGAAACAAAACCATTGAGAATATGCAAGCCGCTTATAAGGGTGAAAAAACAGCAACTGCAAAATATGAAGCTTTTTCAAAAAAGGCGGAGGCGGAAGGTTATCATACTATCGCCCTCTTGTACAATGCGGTTTCTGCTGCAGAAAGCATCCATGCAGCGAATCATAAATTGGTCATTGAGGATGCTGGCGAAATTGCACCAATTATCAATCCTGAATTTAAGGTTTTATCGACCAAAGAAAATTTATACAATGATATTAATGGCGAGGCATATGAAGCCAAAACAATGTATCCTGATTTTTTAAAAACAGCTGAAGCGGCAGATAACCAAACTGCTATTTTAAGCCTTACTTATGCCATGAAAACAGAGTTAAAACACAAATACTTTTTCGAACAAGTGCTGGGCGACATCAATAGCAATACTTTAAACAGTATGCCTTCTAAATATTTTGTTTGTCCGGCTTGTGGTAATACTTATGCTTCAAAGGCGCCAAAGCATTGCGATTTTTCGCTCACAAACGGCGCCTCATTTATTGAATTTCAATAACTTTAACCATGGATCAAGCCCACCTACATTTATTAATCACACACCTTCCGCTTTTTGGTTCCTTCTTGGGTGCCCTTGTACTTATTTATGGTATCAGTAAAAAAAGTGAAGTTACAAACCTTGCCGCATATTATGTTTTTATCATTTCTGCCATAGGCGCCGGAATCGCTTATTTTACAGGTGAAGCGGCCGAAGAATCTGTCGAAGAAATAGCTGGCATTCTAAAAGATTCAATTAAATTTCACGAAGACTTTGCATTTTATACCATCATCTGCATGTGTTTCTTAGGTTTTATTTCATTGCTTGGCCTTATTCTGACCATTAAAAAGTTGCCATTTACCAATTCAATTTCCTACTTAATTTTAGTGATCTCAGTCCTTGGTTTTTTCGCAGCATCCCGAACTGCATACTTAGGCGGACAAATTAGGCATACAACGCTCAACAAAAATTTAAACCCGACTATTGAATTGGAAAATCACAAAGATGATGATTGATAAAATAAACGACAAGACTCAGAATCCGCTTTTTTAATTGAAACTTTTAATTGATTAAAAAATATTGATTTCAATTGGTTTATTCATTCACCATCACCCTGTCGCTGCCATCAAAGCGCGGTGATTGAATGCTGATGACTTTTAAGTTAACATCGCCCGTACTTTTCACCGCGTGTACCGTGTTCTTCGGAATAAAAATTAAATCGCCTGCTTGTATTTTAAATTGCTTATCGCCCAATCGCATTTCACCCACACCTTGCAAAACATAAACCTGCTCGCTATGCCAAATGTGCTTATGCGCTTTTACTTCATTGGGAATTACGATGCAAAAGCTACTGCTTAAACTGTCGCCGGCCAAGGCACGCGCCAAATTCGTTGGTGCATATATCTTCTGACCAATGGTGTCTAAATGAATAACCGTTTGCGCTTTCACGCAAACGGTTAGTGTCGTCAATAATATGACTAAGTTGTTTTTCAATTATCTTTTAATGGTTTGGGGTGCAATGCTGCTTGGCGGCACCATACCTAACATCACCGGCGTAATCATCGGCAATACTTTTTTCACTTCTGCATAATTAGGATTAATTTGCAAAGCTCTTTCCCATGCACGTTTAGCCAATGCAAAACGTTGGGTATTGAAATAAGCACCACCTAAATTGTACCAAGCTTCGGCATCATAAGGACTCAAAATGGTCCATTTGTTGTAAGCAATGGCAGCCGAATCCATTCTTCCGCGGCTAAATGCAGCACCGCCACGGCCTTTTAAATCATTTGAAAATACTTGGTAATAATTTCTTAAGTACGGATTGTTTGGATACAAACGTTCCGCATTTTTCCAATAAAACAAAGCATCAAAATCGTTGCGTAATTTAAAACTGGCCAAACCTAAGTTTAAATAACCGTTTACGTAACGCGGGTGCAAGTCTACCGCATGTTTTAAGAATTTAATCCCTTTGTTTAAAGCCGCCACACGACGGTCGCTGGTATTAAATTCTTTTAAATCTTCAGGGGTAATTTTTAAAGTACCATTGTAATCATTAAAACGTGTTGAATCCTGACCCGTTACTTGTTTGCCTGTAACTTCCTTGGTATCGGCCAAATCAACCCAACGTGCACCGGCATTACCCAATACCAATACCGAATGCGGCATTGTTTTTACGTCTTTTAAAAACAAGGTCACGTCATTTTTCCAATCCCAATTTCTTTCCCAAGTTTTGCAACCGAATAAGAAGGTAATCAAAAGGGTTAGTCCTATCAAAGCCATTCTTCTGGCACCGAAATTTACGTTTTCAAGTTTATCGAATCCTTTTAAAATCCAATAAGCTGCAAAAATACAGAAGCCGATTGAAGAGTGGAAAATCAAACGTTCACCCATGGTAGCACCAATGTCCATTAACACGTTACCAATCATTAAGGCGAAAATAATGTAAGTCATTAAGGCAAATCCTAAGATGTGTTTTTTCAAGGTTAACTTAATAGCGTAGTATACCATGCTTACATGTAATATAAGTGATAATATGAAATCCCAACTGGTAAAGTGACGGTACTCAATGGTGGCATAAGAATAATCTGATGACAATGTTTTAGGGAAAGCTTGCAACCACAAATAATTTAATAACACAAACCCTTTGGTGGCAAAACGCTCTTCGCCATTGGCTAATAAATAAGGGTTGTTTAAAATTTCCGTATCAGGTACACCCGGTTTTAATTTCACGGCTACCAAACGCATTGCTAAATAAAATAACATCACGAAGTAAAACCAAGCCATTAATTTATGGAAGTTGTTGCGCTTATTGGCACCCAAAATAAAGATGCCTAACAGAATATAAATGAATGGGAATATCCAAAACGATTTAATTGGTTTGGCACCCGGTAAAGCGTGCATATCAAAATCACGTTTTAAATACAACATCATAAAGGCGCAGAACACAAAGGTTAAACCAACATAAAGCGTAGATTTAAATTCTTTGGTATCGATAAATGTTTTTACATCAAAATCATTATCGGTAAACACGTAAACTGCAATTGGCATTAAGAACAATAACATCACCGCATATTCCTTCGATAGGAGTGCCAGTAAGAAAAGCACAGAGGCCCAGAATAAATCTTTCACTTTTTTCGTCTCTAAATATTTAAACGAGTAGAGGAAGGTGAGTGAGACAAAAATTAAAGAGAAAATCTCATCACGGCTTTTTACGTTCGCAATGGCTTCGGAGTGGATGGGGTGCATCGTAAACAACAAAGCGGCCAAGAAGGCCAAATCTTGATTGGTTCTGAAAAAATAACGCGAAAAAACCATGAACAATAACATACAGCCCAATGCAAAGGTCCAGATGTTGTTAAAGTGACGCACTTTAGCGCCGTATACCTGACAGTCAACTTCGTTAAAAATACCGTCAACGTTTAAGTCTTCATCCCATTCGTTTTGAAAGTTTTTATTTAAATCCCAGCAATTGTAACATTCGTTGGGTTGGGCCTGACCATCGCCGTTTACGTCCACAAAATCATTGTATTCGTAATTGGTTTCGGGTCTGCCGCAAGGACTGGTATAATTCACCATCTCCTTATCCAGCACACCGTTGTGGTTGGAGTCTTCCACCTTCATATATAAACCGGTACGGTAATTACCGTACCGGTTTATATATGAAGGT
>JBAXXZ010000286.1:0-3901 GCA_037127575.1 Bacteroidota bacterium
GATTTTGGCCTGTCCACTCCCCTTTACTTTTATTCCAAAGCCTTAATTTTTGATCCGGATACCAACCACAATGCTTTACCCAATGACCACAGTAATTGGTTAAACGGTTCATGTAATATCCGTCATTTTCAAAATTCTGTTTTACATTTAATATGGATTGAATCAATGTTTCGCTTAAAGCCTCATCGGCATCGAGCGACAATACGTGCTGATGTGAGGCATGTGTAATGGCCCTGTTTTTTTGTTGAATATGCCCATCAAAAACATGCTGCAAAAAAATGACATTGTATTTTGCGCAAATGGCCTCCGTATGATCGTTACTGAAGGAATCAAGCACCACTATTTCATCGGCAAAAGTTTGCACCGAAAGTAAACAACGTTCAATGTTTTTTTCCTCATTATGCGTAATTATGACAACTGACAATTTAATCACGTCCAAAATTACCAATTTTTACAGAACTACTATATTTGTAAGATGCGGACAAAAATTACCAAAACAATTAAAGCACATGGTTTTTTAATTTTAACCTTGTTACTCACTTTTTTGGTGTACTCCAAATTACTTGTTTTTGGCGCTATTAGTTGGGATGACCCTGAGATGGTGTTTAAAAACACTGATGTAAAACAATTTCAAGTAAGCGCCTTCTTCTGTAAACACTATGTTGGCAATTACATTCCTTTTACCATGTTGCTGCATGGTTTGAATTGGATTTTGTTTCAAGATTGGACAGGTGGGCATCATCTGATATCCATACTTATTCATTTATGCAACGGTTACCTGGTTTATAAACTCAGTGAAGCCTTGTTTCAAAAACAAATTGCTGCGTTAACAATAATGTTGGTTTTTTTATTGCATCCTCTACAAGTAGAATCTGTGGCTTGGATAAGTGAAACAAAGACCCTCTTATCAGCTAGCTTTTTCCTTTTCAGCATATTGTTATACCTCCGTTATTTGGATAAATCGAAATGGACTATTTATGCGCTCAGCTTTCTTGCCTATGGTGTTTCAGCCCTTGCTAAACCTTCGGTACTATTATTGCCTTTCATTTTATTTTTAATTGACATCCTCCTTAAAAAAAACGCCCTATTGCCGGCCATTTTGCGTACTCTGCCATTTTTAATATTAAGTTGTTCTTTGGCTTATGTTACCATCCAAACACAAAGTGCCGATTTGTTTATTAACCATGCACATGAATTTAATTATATAATACGCGGAGGTTTTGCAGGTTATGCCATCTTTAGTTACCTCATGCTTTTTTTGGCGCCAATTAATTTAAGTGTAATCTATCCTTATCCGATTCTAAACGGCATGAATATTGGATTTGGATATATATCCCTGCTTTTAATTGTTGCCGCTCTTTACTATTGTTTATATAAGAAAAAAAATAATTTGGCTTTTGGGCTTTTGTTTTTTTTACTAAACATTGCTTTGATGTTACAATTCATCCCCTTTGGCGAAACCTTGTATGCCGACCGTTATATGTACCTTTCAATCATAGGCTTGGCTTGGTTTATTGGATTTTTACTCAATAAATTCAAAATGTATCAAAAAGGGATTTTTCTTTTTCTATTGTGCATAAGTGCCTTTTTAAGTTATGGCAGATTAGGTGTTTGGCACGATTCGCTTTATTTATATGAAGACATTTTGAAAAAATATCCAGATTCGTTTGTGGCTTTAAATAGTGCAGGTGCGGTTTGCATGATGCAAAATGACCATGAAAAATCTTTGCGTTATTTCAAACATGCCATCGCTGTATCACCCGGCAATTACAAAGGTTATTACAACTTGGGATTATTGTATTTAAAAAACAACCAAGCTGATCAAGCCATTGAAAGTTTTAACCGAGCCATTCGTTTGTATGATTATTACAAAGCTTACAATGCCAGGGCTTCGGCATATTATATGTTGAATGATTTACCAAAGGCCATGAACGATGCCAATAAAGCCATACAATTGGATGCTAAAAACCACCGCGCTCATTTTGTATTGGGGAATTGTTATAATGATTTAAATCAATTGGATGAGGCCTTGGGCGAATACAATTTGGCCTTGCAACTTGAGGGAGAAGAATCGGATTATTATTTTAAGCGGGCCATCGTGTATGGTAAAAAACAAGATTTTCACAATAGCTTGAGTGATTTAACCGTGTGTTTGAATTTAAATTCACTCAACATTGAAGCCCACTATTGGAAAGGAGTGGCTCTAATCAATTTAAACAGAAATCCATGCGAAGACTTAAAAATTGCGGCCCAAAACAATTTTGAGCCTGCCTTAAATGCTTATAGAAAATATTGTCGCTAAACGTTTGCGAAGAGACCACCCTAATATTGCCTCATGAATACTTGAGTGAATCACCTTGCAAGTCCAATCTTATAAATAGTGGCAAATAAATTCGATATTTTTCTAAATAAATTTTATTTGCGTGTTTTTTTTTGCACTTTTATTTCCTAAAACAAACTCTTGAAATTTAAACCCATATGCGTTTTTTTTTGTTTGCTGAACATTCATCTTATCGGACAAACTTTGTCCTTTTATCCTAAGGCACAAAAATTATTAGGCACATTTTCTGTTTACCATATTCAACCAATAACGCTAAATGAAAAAAGTTCAAGAGAAATTGTTGAACTATTTATTCAGGAAATCGATCCGGGAGGATTTATCTTAAAGGCCTCTGATTGTAAGGCATTTCGTAATAGCGGAGAGCAATTACTAAATGAAGTTTTAGCCGGCAAAGACAATTATTATGAGCGTGCCAAAAAAATATATGCAGGCGCTTTAAATTGTACAGACAGTATTCTGAAAAGTCTATCCGCAAAAAAAATTGACTTGCAAAAAAATGACACAATAAAATATCAAATTATACCCGACAAGCAAATTAACTATTCTGCCAATACTACTATCTATGCTAAGAGAATGGCTGCATTCATCAAATTATTGGCATTTAATTTAATTTCAAATGCCGAAGATTTTGAGAGCATCTCTGAAACAGATTTTAAAACACGGGTTTTAAGTGCCTCAGAAAAAATCATTCAAAACCACATCAAGAAAATACAAGGCGAATCAAAAAACCTTGAGGCTTATATTCAGTCATGTTTGCTAAACGCAATGGCCTTGCGATTTGATCCACATTCGAACTATTTTACAGAACAACAGAATGAGGCATTTAATACTTCCTTATCATCTGAACTTGAAACCTTTGGTTTTTATTTAGATGAGAGTGATGATGGGCGCATTTTTATATCCGACATGGATCCCGGCGGCCCGGCTTGGTTAAGCAATGAAATCAACAATGATGATATTTTTATTTCCGCTAAAATCGGTAATGAAACCTTTACTGCTGAAGATTACGATGCGGCTGCCATTCAGGAAAAAATTAATCAAAGTAAAAACAAAAAAATATCCATTGTAATTCGGAAACAGAATCAGTCTGTCAAAACTGTGACATTGATTAAACAAGTAATTGCCTCATCAGAAAATCATGTAAAAGGATATGTATTAAATTCGAATGGAATTACTACCGGTTACATTTCATTGCCAAGTTTTTACACTGACATGGATGAACACAATAAGCCCGGTTGCGCAAATGATGTAGCCAAAGAAATTTTGAAACTTGAAAACGACAGCATTAGTGGATTAATTATTGATTTAAGAAATAATGGCGGCGGCTCAATGGAAGAAGCCATGAATTTGGCCGGTATATTTATTGATGAAGGTCCTTTATTTATTTTTAAAGAAAAAAACAAAAAACCAACATTGATGAAAGACATGAACCGTGGTTCGATATTTAAAAAACCACTGGTGGTGATGATCAACGAAGGCAGCGCTTCGGCATCTGAGCTATTCAGTAATATTATAAAAGATTACAATGCCGGAATTGTTGTAGGTCAGAAAAGTTACGGA
>JBAXXZ010000287.1:0-3868 GCA_037127575.1 Bacteroidota bacterium
ATTCACCAACCATTGGGCGGCGCCGAAGGACAAGCCAGTGATATTGAAATTACTGCGCGCGAAATTCAAAAATTGAAAAAAGAATTATACGAAATCATTGCTTTTCACAGTGGACAAACTTTCGAAAAAGTTTGGGCCGACAGCGACAGAGATTATTGGATGATTGCCTCTGAAGCCAAGGAATATGGTATGATTGACGAAGTATTGGAAAGAAAATAGTGCCATTTTAGGCACAAGGCCCCTGTTTTTTTAAGTGGGGGCCTTTCCTTTAAATAATCACAAAATAAAATTTTCAATTTTGTGATTCAATTGCTAATAAATATATTTGACTATTGTATAAATACTATGAAAAAGATTCTCTCTATGATTTTGGTTGGCGCCGGTTTAGTTGCTGCTGCTCAACCCAAGAAAGCTCCTAAAATGGCACCAGTTTTAGAAGTAGGTTATTACTTAAACGGAAAAGGCGATACTGTTAAAGGTGAAATTCAAACCAATCCCGATGATGAACTCAGCATGTACCATACTTTTGGCTTTAAACCGGCCAAGGGAGGTAAAGTAATGCCGGTTGATACCAAAAAAGCCAAGGCTTATGCTTTTGGTGATAAACAATTTGAACGCATTGTTTTTGATGGCGTGGAATTGTTTGTTGAAGTATTGGCAAAAGGCCGTTTAAATTTGTATGAAATTCGCGACCATGGTAAAATTGACGGTAATGATGCCATTATAGCCGATTATTTTATTCAAGATAACAGGGCAGAAGGGGAAGATATTGGTTTAAAAGAAATTAAACGATTGAACCACCGTTTTTATAAAAAAGATCTTAAACCTTACATGAAAGATCAAATCAATCTTTGGAACGATTTAGATAAATACACTTTTAATAAACCAGCTGTAACTGCTGCCGTTATTGAGTTTAATAAATTCTACCGCATTGGCGACAGTAAGGACAAAGAATAAAAAATTATCTTAAAATAAAAAAAAGGAAGCCCGACGAATCGGGCTTTTTTTATTTGATGATGTTTAGTTTTTTGCAAGCCAATTCAATACCATTATCAATTACAACCTGATAGATACCTGCTTGTAATTTTGTGAGATCAAATTCAATCTTGTTGTTTCCCGAATTCAAAAAGTGTGTTTCTTCTAACATTAATTGATTTAGTGCATTGAGAATACGAATATGCGCTGTGGCCGACCTTTCAGATTCAATCATTAAGGTGGCATAATTTGCGGATGGATTAGGAAACAAAACAATCTTTTCAGGCGCTAAGTCCGTTTTTGATAGCCCAACTTGATTGCTTTGTTTTAGATTCACATTGTCGATGTGAAGAAATCCTTTACCACCGGAAATCGTTACAAATTTCATTAAAACATTCGACGAATTGAGGCCATTTAAATAAAACCATTCATTTTTCCATTCTGATCCGTAAGCAGGAAGATTATTGCTGTTATTGGCATTATAGGTTATTAAGTTTGAACCTGAATTTTCGTATAACAAATTCCATGTTTGTCCGCAATCTTGTGAAAATAATACGCGAAGGGTATCCTCATAATTTTGTGAATAGTAATTCAGTTTTGTGTAGGCATAGTCGAATGAAAAGCTAATGCTATTCGATCCGCCAGACAAATCTATAGGGGGCATCAAAAGATCATTCTCTTGGCCAAAAATATATCTTAAATCCAATTCTGCAGATGAAGTACTAAACATAAAACCACCACAAGATGCGGTTTTTGACCAAGTAATGGTTTTTTTCTCAACGTTTAATACGTACCACTTGTAAGGCGGAAAATAACCTTCAAATTCCTCACTTATGGGTTTATTTTGGTATTGAAAATTATTTATAAATGTGAAAAAACTGTTTAACGGATTTGGCTGAAATCGATTATAGCCATTCACTTTTGCAAGCGAAACTGAAAATGTGTGTTTGCCTTGTGTTAAGTATGGTAGCTGAAAAGTAAGTGGCGTTGTTGCATCAGGCGCTAAATTCGTCCAATAAAATTGCTGGGCTTGCGCAACACCATCTATATAAGGAATTATATTAATTGTATTCACGGTATTGTTTCCGATGTTTTTAATACTAAGGCTGGCACTCAATATACCACAGGTAGTTTCAGGAATCTGAACTGAAACTATTTTTGCATCATCGAGTAATTTCACCTTATCACATAAAGCTGTTTGCCACACTTTTAGATTGCCGTCATCTTGAATAAATCCCACAAATGCCACTTCGCTTTTGTTTCTAACATAGGTTGGTAAAGGGCAATTTATTGTGAAAGTTTGAAACTGACCAGGTATCCAAGTACTACTTAAATAAGTGCCTAGTTGTAATGTAGGAAAGGATTTTATGGCCACATTCTCAAAATCTTTTTGACCGTTAGTGCCGGGCTGAGTTGCAAAGTGTATTTCTCTTTCAACCATCACCAATCTAAATCGCAAATTACCAGATGCCATAAAGTTTGCGGAGGCATTAATGCTTACCGTCAGGTTTACAGAACTTGCGGTGCTGTCCCAAGCACGAGTCATATTAATTGAAAATGGTGTTGTATATGACTGAGCTGTTGCGATAATAGAATTGGTCAAATTAGCAGCATGGTCACTATAAGCGCCAAAAACGGTTTGCGATTGCCCGTCAATTTTACCATGTGGCACTGAAGCTATGGGAGGGTAATAACCATATCCACCTCCTGCAATTGATTTCCAACGCCAATCATTTTCAATTTTATTTGTTTGGTATAATGACCATGTGTTGGAGGGGGCAGAAGGTATGGGTGTTTCCCACTCAATTGAAATTATTTTTGGGGTGTTGGTTGGAGATGTTAATAAGGCGTATAAGCCTGGTGCTGTACTAGCGCAAGGTGGGCAAGTTTCCCCACAAAAATATTCATACAAACAGGTGCGGGTAGATTGTGCATTTAAATTTCCGAACGTAACAAGACTGAGAATTAAAATTAGTTTTTTCATGTTTAAAAAATTAACGATTGCTTTTTATGTTTTCTGAATAAATACTTTTCTCTGAACTGGTCACCACCAATAAACCACCAGCATTGTCAGCCACAATCTCTTTAATATTGTTGCCAGGCAAATTTGAATTAAAATAAGTAAACACCTTAAAATGGTTGTTCTGTTTTTTTAATAAACCATGTTTTGCTGTGCCAATCCACACACGCTCATTATTGTCTTCTGCAATTGAAGTAATGCTGTTGTCAGGTAAGTCGCTGTTTTCGATGTTTAATGTATACATGTAAAAACCATCGTAAACAATAATGCCTTGCCTTGTGCCAAACCAAATATGACCGTTTTTGCGAATACAAATACTATTAATCTCTGTGTTTGGATTGGCAGAAGCAGTTTGCTGATAATACTTTTTCTTGCCATTTTTATTTTGAATTTTAATGATACCATGGTTGGTGCCAACAAAGGTGAATTCTGTGTTGCGAGCAATACATGTAATTACTTTCGAACCATCGATGGTATCATTGATTTTGTAATTGGCTTTTTGAGCGTAAGTGAATTCGGTAAGAAAGATTAAAATGGCTAAATAAAGCGAAAAGTGATTTGGCGTTTTTTTCATCAGTTTTTTGTTTTAATTTGATAATACAAACTACCGGGAAAATAAAAGGCTTTTCAACTACATATTGATGTGGCTAAACTCAGATGTGGGACAAAAAAGCAAAATGATGTAGGGTGTTGCCTTAAAAGCAATAAAAGGGAGCCGCTGAATTTATTTTTTCAAACCGGTTTTTACTTCCTTCCACGACACCAAATCCCTTATCACCACTGAGGCGCAGGTTAATCCAAATGCGGCGGGCAAATAAGAAATGGTACCATAAGCCGATTTTTTGTATTTGCTACCATCGGTATGCATAATAG
>JBAXXZ010000288.1:0-3864 GCA_037127575.1 Bacteroidota bacterium
TTAACAATTCAACCTCAAATAATCTAGAATCAGATGACACATTTAAGAACTGATTGGCCGGGTTCGGATAAATTTTCAATAAATTCGAATTTATGCTTTGGTTTGTTATCGACAATGGAATCATATTCGATTTGTTGGCATTATATAAACTTGCCGTTGTGTAAGATGTTTCGCAGGAAATAAATATTTCGTTGGCATTCACGCCGTACGTTACACCTTCTGTTTGCCAATCATTCACTGCATTGCCTATTTCAATTCTACGTTTATTACCCGAAAAAAACAGATCTCCATTAAAATCATTTAAAAAATATAAAAATGAATTTTTATTCGACGCCATATACCCTATTAATACAACTTCTTTTTTTTGCCTATTATAATCCGCGCCGGTTATTTTACCGTTTACGTTGTAATTTGTATAAGGACTCACCGTATAAGATCCCGGTGTTTTTGGCAAACGGTAAACGCGGGTTTGAAAATCGCCACGGTTTTTGGTAAATAAATATATTGAACCATTTAAGGAAAGTATTGCCTCACAATCAAAATTATTACTGCTATTTGAAGCGTAGCTGGTTTGATCGGCATACACAAAGTTTATGGCTTGCGCAGTTACACCAACAACTGCAGCTGTACTCGTGAATTGACTTCTGTCGATTTTTAAAATTTTTAAATCGGTGCGGGTACCGTTATTATTGCCACATTCCCCAATATAAATGTATGCACTGTCGGCTGTAATATCTTCCCAATCAATATTGGGAAAATTGGTAACACTAAACTTTTGTAACAAGGTTCCACTTGCCGTATCCACTTTAAAAAAGTCAGAAGCATTTCCACTGTCATTGTGTGTCCAAACAATACCGTTCTCGTAATAAAGTCCTGAAGACTCGCCGGCAAAACTAAATAATGGCCCTTTAAATGTTGTTTGCAATGTTGTAACATCATATGTACATGAACCATTGTTGCCAATGGCCAAAGGGTCGTAATTGATGGCTTGTGGGTCGGTGCAACCACTTTGCGCATTCATCAATTGCTTTTGAAACAACAGAAAAAATATCAAGCACTTAAAAAACAATCTCATTTCGAAAATTCCTTGGTAAACAAAGAAAGTACTTCAAAGCAATTAGGATGTTATATTAAAGTAAATTAATTGTTGTTTCCAGGGGCGCTTGGGTTTGTAAGATTGGCATCTTCAAGTTCTTTTTGCTTTTTGAACTCCATTCTGCCAAATTTATAGGTAAAGTTAATGCCAAATGATCGATAGGGCAATTGCAAAAGATTTACAGATGTAAAATTGGTACCATTTAATGTTGTTTTTTGATTCACAAACTTATCAAATGGATTGGTGGCTGTAAAAGCAATACTTGCATTGTCTTTAAAGAAGAGTTTTCGAATGGCGATATTATACGTTGTAAAAGTTGGTTGTATACCTTGGGCGTTGATGCGCGGCGAATTAAAGTTGCCGAATAATTCAACTGCCAAGGTTTTATTAAATTGAAAAGATGCAGTTAAGTTAATTCTGTACATCCAACCATTGATACTGCCATCGCTATAGATACTTTTAATGACACGGTAAAATGTTGAAATATTTGAGCGCATGCTAAATATTTTTGAAACCGAAATATTAGAAGCGATGGTAATCCCGGTGTTGTATTCGGTGCCAATATTTTCTCGCATGCTCACGGCCACATGCTGATAAATTGAATCACCAATTAACAATTTATCGTAATAACGACTATAAGGTTGTATATCTTGATAATTGCCTCTAAAAAAGCCGATCAAATTTAAACTGCCGCCTTTCTTAAAAATGTTTGAATAGGTACATTCAATATTGTCGCTATACTCCGGCTTAAGATTTACATTTCCTGCGGTGATGTTTTTGGGATCATTGGCATTAATAAAGGGATTTACATCTCTGTAACCCGGTCTTGAAATGCGTCTTGAATAATTTAACTTAATCATTTGATGATCTTTAAACATGTGCGACAAAGCCAACGATGGCACTACCGTATTATAAGGTGAAATTACCACGCTTCCTACCTGACTATAATTCGCATTTGTTTGTGTGTTTTCAATACGACAACCGGCTTTAAAATCCAAAAAATTAAACAGCTTAGAGCTCAGCGAAAGATAGGCTGCGTAAATTTTTCGATTATAAGTAAAGCTGTTGGATTGTGGCAGATTCAACAAATAATCGTTATAAATATTGTTGTATAAATAAACACTCGACTGACTGGTGATGGTATTCGTTACCATTTTTAATCCCGTTTCGATAGTGAGTAATTTCTTAACAGGCTGAACATAATTGAGTGATAGATTCATTTGATTGTCCTTGCCCGGATTGCTGCCTTCGGCGCCGGACTGAATTGAATGGCTGGTGACCACATTTTGCGATTGGGCATAAGCAATTTTATTATTGCCTTGAGAGGAAGAAAATAACACTTCAAATTCTTGTCCTTCGGTTTTAAATGTCTTTTTGTAATTTATGTTGTAATCAATGCTTGTAACAGTTGACTCATTTCTTGATAACACGTTCAAATTATCATATGAATTAAGTGTGCCGGCTGCATCGAATATCGAAATCTGGCGCTGCATATAACCATTGCTTCGGTTGTGCAAATAATTATAGTTAAAGCCTGCGGTGATGGTGTTTTTTGTATTAATGGCCCAATCCATATTCATACCGCCTTGGTATGCGTTACGATTAAAATCACTCTTGCCGTTTTGATGTAAAAGTGTTTGTGCTTGTGTTAATTGGTCGGTTGAATTTCTATTTAAACTATTAAAGGTGGTGGTTAATAATTGCGCATTGCCGCTCACAAAGGCATTCACGCCGATGTTGTTGTTGCGCGCACTTAAATTTAATGCCCCATTTTCTAAGCGGCTACCGGCAGTTAAAGCCATATTGCCATTGTATCCTTTGGCGTTTGATTTTTTTAAAATAATATTGATGATGCCTCCGCCTTCTGCATCGTACTTGGCACCGGGGGAAGTAATTACTTCAATACTTTGTATTTGATTGGCGGGAATTGATCTTAATACATCAGCCACATTGTTACCAAACATGCTCGATGGTTTGCCATTAATTAAAAAACGGATGTTTGAATTGCCTTGTAAATCAACATTTCCATTTACATCAACAGAAATTTGCGGTATCTTCCTTAATATATCAGAGGCGCTGCCACCTTGGGCCGTTAAGTCTTTTTCGGCATTGTAAACCATCTTGTCGATTTTATTTTCGATTAATGATTTTTCGGTACTCACTTCCACTTCATTTAATGTCGTTTGGTTATTGATTAGTTTTATTTGACCTAGATTGATATTTTGGTTGAATTTGTTGATGTTAATATTTGAAATGTTAAGGTTTTTATATCCTATGAAATAAACCGATACGGAATATTTACCTTCAGGAATATTGTTCAATTTAAAAAACCCTTTGTCGTCGCTTGTGATGCCATTCACAGTTTTGCGTGTATCTTCTGCAATTAATCCAATGGAGGCATATTCAATTGGCAAACCATTAATGGAATCGCATAGTTTTCCACTGATGCTTCCCGAAAATCTATTGTCCTTTTCTTGGGCATTGTAAACATTCGGTACTGCCAATAAAAAGATAAAGAAGAAGAAAAACATTTTAGCAAATTGAGCGTAAAAGGGAGTGGTCATTTCTATTTATTTGATTGTCTGTGAATCTGATGATTTTGTGTTTTATTGTGACTTCAATGGCCTTGTATTTTTGTTTTCCATGTTTTGATAATTCCAACTTAGCACAAACTTGTGAGAATTTTCGATATAATAATATTCAATCTTAATCCCTGAAGCATCACAAATTTGTTTAATAATGCTTAGACCAAGTCCATTGCCTCTCGA
>JBAXXZ010000289.1:0-3837 GCA_037127575.1 Bacteroidota bacterium
CTTAGGAATGGTGGACGTATCGGGCGCCAACCACACTTCCTTCGAATTCAGACTATCTTTTTTTAGGGTCTGGGTTTCCGTTGTATTTTCTTTTTTGCCCGGACCGCATTGAACAAATAGGCTCAATGTAAATACAATCAGGGTTTTAAAGAGGAATGAACTTTTCATAAATATTGTTTTTTGCTGATTAACTGAATTCTTATTGAATAAAGGTATTGATTTCAATTATTTCTGAACCAATAAATCCGCCCTCGCCATAGGGTACAAAAACTTGGTACCGACCATTTTTAAATACTTCAATTTCTCGGGTATTTTGTCCGGTCGACCAATGAAATGATGTATCATCGCTTTCTGCGCTGAGTAAATATTTTCCGTTCAGTTTTTTCACCATCACATTAGGCCGTTTAAATTGCCAAGGTAAATTTAAATAATTAAATGCTCTGTAGCTTCTTAAAGTATCATTGAATTGTACTTCAAAAACCTTATTGTAATTGGCATCAACCACATTAAAAGCAACCGGGGAGACATTGCTGCTGCCATAATTGATCAAATAATTACCGTTTTCTAAACACTGCACATTACCCAATCCTTTATAACTATTGGCGCCCGGCTTATCAGTGTATTCCCAAACAGTTTCTGCGATGAGTTTTTTTTCGTTCAAGCGGTAAGCCTTGGCCCGCGCCGAATGGATCGTTTTTTCGTCTTTGCCATTGTCGTACAAGGAGTAAGTGCCGTCTTTATTTTTTCGAATATCGTGCTGCGCTACAAATAAAACGCTATCGGCAATGAGTTTAAATTGATTTTTTTTCCCGCCAAAACGCCAAATTATGTCCCCGGTTAATTTATTCACTTTACTAATTTCATTAAAGTTTCTGGCCGAAACTAAATAATTGCCGTCATCATCCAATACTAAAGCATTAAAATGCATCCAATCAACATTTAATGTGTCGTTTAAATATGCTTCATCAATATCCATAAATGAAAAATGTTTGATGCTATGCCATTCAAAGACGGGCTTTTTGTGTTCATCCAATTCCTGAATTATGCCTGCTTTTACATTGGCCCTTTTACTACCGCCAATTTTATTATTTCCAAATTTGTGGTACCCACTTAAATCCATTTTAACAGTTTCAGTGGCCAGTATTAAGTGGTGTCCGTTTTCAAGTATTTCAAATGCATGGCCGTCTGCATTATATCCATTGGCGCAACTTAAAGAGTCGATTTTTTGGAACTGATTGTTTAAAATGATGTGTTGACTAGTTTGACTTTGGTAATAACTGATCTGTCCGTTTTTGTGTACTTGAAGATTACCTGGACTTAACCCCGGCGCGAAATATTTGAAGTAAACCAAATGGCCTTTGGCGTCTAAAATTATATGGGCAGCCTGAAATTTGGCGGCACGGGCATCGGTTCGGATGGCGCATAAAAAGTAATACCCTTTTGAAGTGTTATTGTATTTGGTAATTGCATAAGCAGGCGGTAAAGCAAATTGTGCCGAAACAAGGCTTGTTAGAACACAGAAAAAAATCAAATGAATAAGTTTCATGTTATACCGTTATTTTAATCCAATAAAATGGCGAATCTGTTCTGTGGAGAATTTTGTTAATCCAGCGACGCGGTTGATAAATTACTTTAATTTGATAATTTTTAAATACCGAAAACGCTATGTGGTGAAAGTAAGACTGCATGGATTCTACACCCATTTTATGGTAGTAATTGATGGTGTTGTTTTTTGCTTCTTCTAATTTTTCTTCATCATAAAACGGACTGTCAATGATGTGAATTTCTCCGCCATTTTTCAACAATGATAAACAGCGACGGATGGTTTGGTCTGCATCTTTAAAATAATGAAACGAAGTACAAAATGTTATCAAATCAAATTTTGCATCTGACAAGGCATTTTCAAAAATATCAGCCATTACCCAGTCAATATTTTTATTGGGAAAAGCCACAGCTGCTTGTTTTAATTCGGTTAAATTCACATCTAAACCACATATTTGATGGTTTTGCAAGGCCATGGCATTTGGGAAAAAGCCGTTTCCGCAACCAATATCAAGAATGCTTAATTGTTTTTTATTGGATAAATACTTCAAAATGCGATCAATGTTTTTTCTTCTTATTTTCCATAAATGATAGTCAGAGCTAGATTTATCCACAAATGGCAGTTGTTTGATTTCTTCAATACTTAAAACCCTTTTCTCTTTCTGCCTTACATTTAGATAGGCCAATTCGAATGCGGTAAATTTTGATTCGCTCTCTAAAGATTGGTAAACACCATCCTTAAAAATAAACGACTTGTTGAACAAAAATTGATTCATGCGACAGGCTTGCTAAGTTGTTGAAGTTTTAGATAAAGCCTTATTTCATTTGTTTTGTTCTTAAAATAACTAAGCCCTGCTTTTAGTTTAACCGGTAGTTTGTTTTTCTCTTTCAAAAGAACCTTGGCTTTATTCTTTCTGTATAGGGCATGTGTATAGCGGTGCAGGATTTTGTAATAATCTTTAGGATAGGTGTTGTTAAACATCAAAGCTAATTCATCAGAATCTGTCCAGTTGGTTTTTTCTTTTAATGATGACTTCACGCGCTCATAAAAAACTGTTCCGGGAAGGGGATAAGACACTGAAATGCCAATATCGTCGGGCATGCTTTGTTCAACCAGGTTAATTGTGGAAGTGATATCTTCGGCTGTTTCGCCAGGATAACCATACTGAAGAAAAAAACAGGCTTTAATATGGTGTTGTTTTAACAATGCCCTGGCTTTTAAAATTTCAGCAACCGTGGTGCCTTTGTCCATGGCATCTAAAATTTTCTGTGAACCACTTTCGGCACCCATCCATACTTCAACGCATCCCGAAAGGGCCAAGTCTTCAACATATTTTTCTTGCACCAATAAATCGGCACGCGATTGTATTTTATATTTGATGCTAATTTTTTGGGATAATAATTCGTTTTTAAATTCTGAAACCCATGAACGTTTTAAGCCGAAAATATCGTCACAAAACCAAATGTGTTCAACGCCGAAAAGTTCTTTTAATAATTTGATTTCTTTTACCACATTCGCCGGACTACGCATGTTGTATTGATTGCCATAAATGGGCTTAGCGCACCAGTTACATTTGTAAGGGCAGCCGCGGGTGGTGGCTACATTCATCGAAAAATATCCGTGGTGATTGATCCAAGTTTTTTTGTAAGGTTCTATTTTTATAAGGTCCCAAGCAGGCAAAGGAAATTCATCCAATGTTTTAGAAACAGGCCTTTTTGCGGTTTTGATTAATTGCCCTTCGGTAAAAAAAATCAATCCATTTAATTTACTGTAATCTTGTTTGTTTTTTATCGACTCTACTAGCGCCAATAAAACCAATTCGGCTTCACCATGAATAACAATGTCAGCGCCATGATTTAAATACTTTTCATAATGATCACTAGCATCGGACCCGGTAACAATTACTTTGCATTTTTTTTCTTTGGCTAGTGCTTGCATTTTAAAGGCAGCATCACGCATATTACTTAGGCACATTTTTGTGAGGTAATTAAAACCATCATCATAAATCACCAGTAAATCGGGATTAAAATTATCCAACACAGGAATAAGCTCATAAGGGCTTTTGGCAAACATGGTGTCGAATAATTCAACAGTGTATCCTTTCTCCCTTAGAACTGCGGCTGCCAATATGGTTCCTAAAGGCGGATATGGCTGAGCGTGCTGAACTTGTTTAGGGTCAAATTGTAAAAAATATGAGTGTGTAAACAGAACTTTCATTGGATTAAGATTTGAGAGAAAAATTGAATTTACTCTCAAATGCTATCCAAGCTTCACCAGACAAGGGCAAAATAGTC
>JBAXXZ010000290.1:0-3833 GCA_037127575.1 Bacteroidota bacterium
ATCCATGGCTGCTCTAATTTCAGCAACCGGTTGTCCGATGCGCGACACACCTTGCTCAATCATGGCACTTTCGGGGGTGTTTAAATTTTTACACATGGTAATGGCATTAGCAATATTGCCTTGTTTGATCATGTCTTTAACACTGGACAATAATTGTTGATTTTTTTTCGACGCTTTACCAATTACCAATAAGCGTTCGATTAAAATATAAATTGATACAATTAATAAAATCGCCAAAGGCACCATAATTGGGCCACCTTTCATGATCATTTGAATCAAGGATATTTTTGTTTCCGTAATTTCGGGTGTATTGGTTTGAATGCCTGAAAGCATTTCTGTGTGAGCAGAATCGGCTATGTTTACAGCTGCATTAACCACACCGCTTTGTGCTTGAAGAATGAAATTTAACATCTTGATAAAAGTTTAACAACGAAAGTAGGTTTAAAATCACTGTCAAAAATTACGGAGCAAATGGATTTTAAACATGACTTTGTTTATTATAAGCTATAAGGACAGAAAACGGAAAAGTTTCAACTGATGTGTTTTTCCAATTCGTTTTTTAACATTTCAAGATGCGATTGTTTGATGCCGAAAACGCTCATTTGAACCAATTCTCCGTCTTTATAGGTGATGAAAAATTGGCCTTTTTTTGATACAGTTACTTTTTGGATATCGATAAAATACCATTCTTTACTGTAAAACAAGGAGTATTTGATTAGAATTTTTTCGTCGTAAACCAATGCAAATGGGTTAAGGGTAAACCATAAGCTTTGAAAAGAGAAAACGCAAGTAGGCATGAGTAGAATAAAACCAAGCGGATTCATTTGCTTAAATAATTGGTAGTTAAACAAAATTAACAAGACACTAATGGTTGTTGTAACCAACAATAAAAGTGGGTTCCTTTCAATATTGTAAAGGGGCGGTATAAAAGGCGTAGAGTTTTTCACAAAGCAAAGTTAAAAATTAAAAGTTCAATCAGACCTTTAGTTTCGTAATTTTCTTTAAACTTGTTTGTTGGTGCCAATGCATTCGTGTGAAATTATTGTAACTTGTAAATGACATTGTACTTATATTTTTAATTTAAAACCGAAAAAAATGGGTTTATTCAAAAAACAGTTAGGTCTTCTTTTGACGTTACTTATTGGCCTACAACATCATGCACAGGTTAGTTCTGTTGTGAATCCCATTGCTGATATGTTAGACAGTCTTTCAACACAAAAGATGTTTGAAACGGCTTTTTCAAAACCCGTTTTCCCGAAAAACAATAAATATAAATTTTCGCAAGACAGTGTTCCGCGTTATGATGACTATACATACCAAGCCCGATTGGCCAAGTTAGATGCCTTTTCACCTTTTGATTTGGTTTACAATGAACACGTGAAGGGTTTTATTGAACTTTATGCCGTGCGCAAAAGAGAAAGTGTTTCGCGCATGATGGGCTTTGCACACTTGTATTACCCCATGTTTGAAGAAATCATGGATAAGTACAACATTCCATTGGAATTAAAACATTTGGCGGTAATTGAAAGCGCCTTAATTCCTTATGCTCGCTCAAAGGCAGGTGCAATGGGCTTGTGGCAATTTATGTATCCAACAGGCAAAATGTTTGGTTTAAATGTTACGTCTTATGTAGATGAACGCTGTAATCCATATAAAGCAACAGTAGCAGCCGCAGAGTATCTCAAAAGTTTGTATACCATGTTTGGTGATTGGCAAATGGTATTGGCTGCCTATAATGCCGGTCCGGGAACGATTAGTAAAGCCATTCGCCGCAGTGGTGGAAAAAAAACATATTGGGAAATTCGGCCATACTTGCCACTCGAAACACAAGGGTATGTGCCAGCCTTTATTGCAGCAAATTACGTGATGAATTATGGCGCCGAACACAACCTGTATCCTGCCATGCCCCGTAAAACTTATTTTGAGGTAGATACCGTGGTGGTGAAAGAACAAATGACCTTTGAGCAAATTTCACAAGCCTTGAATATTAGCATAGAGGAAATTTTGTATTTTAATCCGCAGTACAGAAAAAATTTAATTCCATCAGGTGGAAACGCCATGTGTTTGCCAAAGAATAAAATCGCTTATTTCTTAAACAATGAAATGGCCATTTATGATGCCTTAAAGGCACAAAGAAAAGAAGAGCAACTGTTTGAAGTGGCAGAGGTTAAACGCGTTCACACTGTAAAATATGGTGAAAAATTAAGTGGTATTGCAAGGAAGTATGGTGTTAGTGTTGAAGAACTTCGAACATGGAATTCAATTGGTAAAAAAGGCGCTAAGCCGGGTAAAAAACTTGTTGTATATGTTCGTGAGCAAAAAGCCATACCATCAAAACCAATTATTGCAAATACAGCTTCAAATTTAGCTTCAAATGGTGATACAGTGAATAAGCAATTGGCCGAAAACAATGTGGCGCTCGATCCTGCTTATGTTTACCACAAAGTACAAAAAGGCGAAACGCTTTATAGTTTGGCCTTAAAATACAATGTGGAAGCCCAATCGATTATTAATTTAAACAGTTTGCAAGACAAAAATCTAAACCAAGGGCAACTGCTGAAAATTAAATCAAAGTCTGAATAATTTTCTGCTCAAAAATTAGAACATAATTAGTATTTTGTTGTTATGGAAACACATTTTCATATTCAGGCAAATACCAAGAAATTTATTTATTTCATTTTTCTCATTCTTGCAAGCAATCAATTATTTTCCCAATACACACAAATTGTTAAGGGAAGAATTACCGATAAAGTTTCAGGCATAGGATTACCGGGTGTATTGATTCAATTAAAATCATCAGCAGGACACAAAGTTAGTATTAGTGATGCAGATGGTAATTTTAAATTGAATGAGGTGCCTGTAGGACGTCAATCATTGTTATTTAGTTTAACCGGATACAAACCCGTGCCGCTTAACGATTTAATTGTAAGCAGTGGCAAGCAAGTGGTTCTTAATATTGAAATGGATGAAAATGCCATTAATATGGATGAGGTGGAGGTGAAAGCAGGAACTGATTCAAACTTGGTGAATACCATGCAAAATGCCGGAATGAAATCATTCAGCATCGAAGAAACAGAACGTTATGCGGGTTCGCGCCAAGATCCAGCGCGCATGGCGGCGAATTTTGCTGGGGTACAAGGAACTAACGATTCGCGCAATGACATCATTGTAAGAGGGAATAGTCCTTCAGGATTATTGTGGCGATTAGATGAAATTGATATTCCAAACCCCAATCACTTTGCCATTGCCGGATCGGCAGGCGGACCGCAAAGTATCATCAACAATAAGTATTTGGCCAACAGCGAATTTTACAATGGCGCTTTTCCATCCAATTACGGCAATGCTTTGGGCGGTGTATTTGATTTAAAGATGCGTAATGGCAACAACGAAAAACATGAGCGTACATTTCAATTTGGTGTGTTGGGAACAGAGTTGGCGCTTGAAGGACCAATTAGCAAAAAGTCGGGGGCCAGTTATTTATTTACCTACCGTTATTCAACATTGGCTTTGTTTAGTGCCGTAAAATTCAACATTGGCACTTCGGCAGTACCCGGTTATCAAGATATGGGATTGCGGTTAAATTTTCCAACCAAAAAAGCCGGCGTTTTTTCATTCAGCAGTTTGGGTGGCTTAAGTAACATCAATATTATTTTAAGTAAAACGAAAGAAAGACCAAAGGAATTGTATGGTGATTTAAACCGTGATCAATATTTTGGATCAAACATGGTTAGATCGAGTTCCTTGAGTTTAGGAGATGATTCAATAAAATCTTCATCACTAGTATCTGGACGGGACACGAATTCGTCAAAAATAGATTTCGTTATAAAAAATAA
>JBAXXZ010000291.1:0-3823 GCA_037127575.1 Bacteroidota bacterium
TTATACATCACAATGTATTTTAAATTAGGCGGAATGCCGATGAATCTTAAATTCCTTAATGCCAACTCGAAACACGAAACTCGAAATAATTAACACTTTAGTACAGTTGAATATTATACCCTTTTACTAGGCTTTCTTCACGTAGATTGATTTTAATGCCATGGCCCCAAATCCTTCTATTTTACAATCAATGTTATGATCGCTATCCACCAATTTGATGTTTTTTACTTTGGTGCCGGCTTTGATGTTTTTTGGAGAGCCTTTTACGGGTAAATCTTTAATTATCACCACGGCGTCGCCATTTTGTAATACCACACCATTGCTGTCTTTCACCACCAAAGTATCATCAGCACTTTTTTCTTCGGCCACTTCTACTTCTCCACTCCACTCGTGGCCGCATTCAGGGCAATTTAACAAGTGACCCATTTGGTAAGAGAAGGGGGATTTACATTTTGGACAAGGAGGAAATTCGCTCATGGTATTTATTTTATGTCCGCAAAAATACACATTATTTTGCCCTGTTTTTTATATGGGTATTCTGATGCATTGAATATGCTTAAAGATGAATCATTGCCTTGTTGTATTTTATTTTTTATCTTGTACTATTGTTTTAACAAAATATTGATAATGAAAACAAAATTTATCCTTATTTTTTTATTGTTCATCATCATTATCAGCTCTTGTGACAAACACTTTAGCATTGAAAAAAGGCATTACCGAAAAGGATTTTATTTTTCCTCTCAGCATGCGCAAAAAAATTCTAAAATGTTAATGAATTCAATTTTAACACCAAAAGCAACGATAATTAAAAATACCTTAAGTAATAATACAGTGATTTCAGTTAAATGTATCTTGTTTAATGAAGTACTTCCTAATCAAAATAGTACTTTCAAAGACATAGAACCTTCAACACCAACGAATAAAAACATTAAATCAAACATTGTTGATAAGACTTTATTTAAGCAACAACGCAGACCATTTGGTGAGAAAATAAAGAACCAGTTTAGTCGTCTTTTTAAGGAAAAGATGGAAAGCAAAAAGGGTTTTATCATTATAATGTTTGATCTTTTATTAATTCTATGTGGTGTTTTGGTTGGCGCTTTTTTTATTTTGCTTGGATTTTCTGCAGTATCTGGCCATTTAACTTTATTTGAAATAGCAAGTTTGATTTTAATTTTTGTCGTCGGACTTTCATCCATTATTGGACCGATAATAAAGCTTATTCATGACTTATAAAAGTCGGTTGAACATCTTATGCGTATGCCATTTAGTACAAAAAAATTGATAACTTTAATTATCTTTTTTCCAAATAGCTACTTTTTAAATTCAACACATTTATAATGAAAACAAAATCCATCCTTATTTTTTTATTGTTCAGCATCATCTTCAGCTCTTGCGGCAAACACTTTAACATCGAAAAAAGACATTACCGAAAAGGATTTTATTTTGCGCAAAATCACAAAGCAGTTACTTTACAAACAAGTGCAGCCAATAAGGCACCTAAATTAAAAGAAAGTCATCCTGATGCAAACAATCAAAAAATGCATGGGCTTGAACCGGTGCAGCCCAATCAAAATCTTGTTAGCCAAAACGTAAAACCCGATTCACCTAAAGTTGATTCACAAAGCACAAAGGCCTTGGCTGCGCAACTGCAACACAAGGCGCTTGTGATCAGCAATCAATTGGCATTGACGAAAAAATTCGACACACAATTGAACAATATTTTCAAGCATCAAAAACAAGCTACCAAAAAAGGTGTGGGCGCTATTTTACTCGACTTCTTGCTAATTTTTATAGGATTAGCGGCCAGCGTAATTCTTTTCATTTTATCTGCGATTTTCTCAACCGGCCGTATTTTTAGTGGAGGCGCAGGCGGCTCTGTTTCAAAGGATCAATTGCTTGCCACTATTTTTTTTATTTCAGGGCTTGTTTGTATTGTTGTGCCAATTGTAATGTTGATTAGAGATTTAAAATAAAGCAACGAATCAAAAATTATTTCATCGGCATCACTTTCTTACGACATCATAAAAATTCCTTGCAACTTCAACACAAAGGGTTTTCCCTGTTCGTTCGTCTTTACAATAATGTCGCGGTCAAAATCGCGTAATATATGGCCAAAGTTAAAATCCTGAAAACGGTTGGTGATAAACATAAAATTTTCCAATTGCACGGGGTTACATTTTACACGTTGGTAAATCACATAATCTTTACCGTTTTCGGAGCGCACACGAATTTCAACCCCATCTTTATTGGGTTGCAAAAAAGTAAGGGTGTAAATTTTATCTTTGGGTTCGTTGATTAAATGTTCGTTTAAACGACAAGCTTCACGCACACTGTGAAACACAATGCCGATAAAGGGTAATTTTCCTTTGGGCAATTTAAGGGCCAGTTCCATGTCATTCACTGAGTATTAAATGTGTGTTGCGCAGGGCTTTTTTTTCCAGCTTTTCTTCTAATGATAAACAGCTTTTTAGCATGCGGTGTTTGGTGTGGTGAAAGGTAAATTTTAAGTCCGACTCCGTATCCATGTGGTAGCGCTCGTGCAATACCCAGGAACAGTTTTTTAATTCCAATAATTCACCACTCGCCGGTAATTTTTGTTGTTTAATGTCGAGCAAAATATCTTGAAGCAAATTATCCAATGCCTCAATACAGTTGGCCTTGCCTGTGTATGGCAATAATTGTATCTCGTTCATGAAGCGCTTCAAATTTTCCATAATCAAAGATACTGTTTTTTGTAGCGGCTTAATGCTATAATTTGTAGCAATTAAGAACGCTTGTTAACAGCCGTTTTCGTGTCCATCCTGATTTGACAGAGAATGTCAGTTCGAGTGATGTAGCAGAGCTCGTGCGGAGCGCATTGTATCGAGAACTGAATGGAAAGAAATTAAATTATGGAATATAAGTGTTGGTTATGTCATTCTCGATACGCTCGTGCCTCGCTTCTCGAATTGACCTTGTAATTGAGTTTCTTGATATGACAGTAAAAGTCAGTAGTGTATCCCGATTGTTATCAGGAGAGAACGTGTATATTAATTAAATAATTGAGATGCTTGCCTCTGTCCATCTCGACTCCCCTTCGTCAAGCTCAGGGCAGGCTGCTTGATGTGACAGTCTATTTTAGCTCGAGCAGCATGCCCCGAAATCATTTCGAGGGATCCCGATTGTTATCGGGAAAGACCGTGTAAATATTAAAGAATACAATTTTTTGGGCGCCATTTCGGGCTGCTGCAGGCTGCGGTTTTTTGGCCGCGGAAAAATGGGCGGCCAAAAGAACTTTGTCTGCCGTCGCGTTTACAACGCTTTGGCAGACAAACCTTCCGCATCCCGGGCGCTTCTTGTACCTTCACATCTCGAACAATTTGAAATTTAAAATTTTTGCACCCATCCCAAAAACACACATTTATTGTCTAACTAAAAACAATTCAATAGCTTTATGAATCAAATAAATCACATGAAAAAAACCGGCTCACTTTTACTTCTTATTTTTTGCATTCAATCCCTTATCGCCCAGCCCTGGATTGACCGATTGCCACAACCTGCTACCAATTTCTACGACATTCAAAAGTCGTTTTATGAATTTTGGAAAGATAAAGACATTACCGTAAAAGGCAGAGGTTACACACCTTTCCGCCGCTGGGAATATTTTGTTGAACCCCGCGTTTACCCTAGCGGCAATATTTTATTGTTATCGAACAACTGGGAAAATTTTAAAGCTTTTCAATCCAATGCCATCAAAGTCGGTCACCTCACCCTTGGCGCAAATACTGCCAATTCAACCTGGGTGCCAAATCCAAACAATGATCCACCTTCTCCATGGGGG
>JBAXXZ010000292.1:0-3802 GCA_037127575.1 Bacteroidota bacterium
GAATGCCAATAAAAAATTGAAAATTGATATTTGCGGACACACTGATAGCCAAGGTGCGGCCGATTTTAATTTGAGTTTGAGCTCAATACGTGCACTTACTGTGAAGAATTACATTGCAGCAGCAGGCATTAAATCGAAGCGTATGGGCACCAAAGGATTTGGTGAAACCCAACTATTAAACAATTGTGCCGATGGTGTTAGCTGTACTGAAACGGAGCATGCTCAAAACCGCAGAATCGAGTTTAAAATATTGAGCGAATAATCATATGAAGAGTTCTGAAATTAAGTTCACTATTGATTTGGATGAAAACAACTTGCCTCAAAATATACAATGGGAAGCCAGTGATTCAAGCGAAGGCAGTTCGTCGTGTAAAAGCATGATGGTAGCGCTTTGGGATACCAAGGAAAACAATACCTTAAGAATTGATTTGTGGACGAAAGACATGATGGTTGATGAAATGAAAAAGTTTTACATTCAAAATGTTATGACTTTAACCGATACTTACTTAAAAGCAACCGGCGACGAAATCACTGCAAACAAAGTAAAATCCTATTTTAACGATATTGGGCACTCCCTTGGTGTTTTAAAATAAATCATTTCTGTAAAGGATACTTCATAATTTTTTTCGATAAAATTGGGATAATTAATTCTAAATGCTACTTTTAGATAAACAATCTAAAAACAATTAGAATTATGAAAAAGGTATTACTATCATTATCAATTGTACTAGCATTTATTATTGGTGGCTGGCTATTTTGGCACGATGATGCCGGTGCGGGCGATACTGTGATGCATCCAACTACCAAATATGCCATCTGGGCATTTGTAATTGGGGCTTTGGTTACTATTTCATTACCAATAGGTGCTTTAACTGGTTTGGCCTTAAAACCCGGTCCAAAAATGACCGCCATTATGACCGCCTTTGGTGCAGGTGCTTTATTAGCTGCCTTAAGTGTTGAGTTAATAGCGCCTACAGTTGAAGAAATTATTGGTCATTCAAGCAGTCCAAGTCAAATGGCGCACGACTCACACCACGCCATCGCTACCATGAGCGCTTTGTTGATTGGCTGTTTGGCAGGAGGATTTTTGTTTTACACTTTAGATGAATTAATAAATAGTCAAGGTGGGTTTTTACGTAAAGTAGGAAGTACATTGGGACACATTGCAAAAAAACACCCTGAAAAAACTTTGGATTCTAAAACGGTTTCTGATCATCAACATGCAGCCGGAAAAGAAAATGGTGGTGCGCCAATGGCTATTTGGTTGGGATTATTAATCGACGGAATTCCTGAAAGTTTTGTAATTGGAGCCGGTTTTTTAGCCATTCTAAGCGGTCGTTTGGCTGCAGGTGTTGACCCTTCATTTACTGAAGTATTGCCATATACCTTAATAGCTGGTTTATTCTTGTCCAATTTCCCTGAAGCTTTATCAGCAAGTTTAGGCATGAAAAAATCAGGCATGGGCACAAGTAAAATTATGATGATGTGGATGTCGTTGGTTGTTATCATTGCCGTTGGTTCATTGGCCGGATATTACATCGGGTCGTCAATTCCACATGTATATGAAATTGGGATTGAAGGCTTAGCTGCTGGCGCCATGTTAACAATGATTGCACAAACCATGATACCGGAAGCGGTGCATTTGGGAGGTGTTAGTGTGGTTGGCTTAAGCACCTTGATAGGCTATTTAAGTGCAGTGGCTTTTAAATTATTTGAGTAATTATTTAGCCAGCAAATATTGCATTTTTAATACCGCCAAATCGTTTTGATAAATCACATTAAGGTAATTGCTTTCAATGTTAAGCGCATTACTAACAACCGTTAGATAATCGACGTAGGTAATTTCTTTTTCGTTATAGGCCTTTAAAGCTTGTGTGATAATTACTTTTGAGTTGGTTAAGGCTGTACTCTTATAGTATTGAATACTGTTTTGATACTTTAGGTACAAATTATATGCTTCTTTTAATTGCCCTTGAAACATGGTTTTGTTGTAATTGTAATCCGATTGCGCCACCTGCGTTTTAATATCAGCTGCCTTTACTTTGGCGCTGTTAGGATAAAACCACAATGGCACATTTACCCCCAATAAAAAGCCCTGTAATCTGTCGGCGTTTGTTAATGTGTAAGGACCGGTGCCATAATCAGCGGGACCATAAATGGACAAGTTCCAGTAACCAAATTGCAAATCGGGTAAAATTTTATTTCTTTCAAGTACTTTAAACTTTTTACTTGCATTCACTTGTTCGTTAAGAAACATAAGGTAAGGGTGTTGTGAAAATCCATTACTATCGATTAACATTGTTAAAGGTTTTTGTGCCAAGTCTTCACGCACTGCGTCAACTTCCGTATCACAATTCAAAAGCGTTTGCAATTGAATATGATACGTATTAATGTCTTCTTCATTTTCAAGGATTTGATTTTTGATTTCTAGAACCTTTGTTTCAGCCGCTGTTTTCTCTAATAAACTCCCTCCACCACTTTCATATTTAATTTTACCCGAGTTGGCAAAACTTTGGTAAATGCTATCTTCCTTTTGAAGCAAATCTTGTATACTATAATGGTACAATAATGAAAAATACGCGGATTTAATTTGGAAAATTAAATCAGATTCGGTAGCAGCTAATTTAAATTGTGATGCTTTGATATACGATTTTGCCAATGAATGATGGGCTATGAAAACACTTGGAAATGGGATGGTTTGCAAGAGGGTAACACTGTTATCCTTTTTATATAAAGAGTTAAACTGACCTTGAGCATATATTATATTTGCCTTTGGAATCTCGGTAGAACCCTTTTTAAATTGTTTTTGATAATCAATTTCGAGTTTTCCTGTTTTTATGTTTTCGTTGTTTTTTAAACCGAAGTCGATGCACTCTTGCAATGTCATCACTTTGTGATTTACATTTTGCGCGGATACACTTAATCCTACAACCAAAAGCAAGGGAATTAATTTCAAATTCATAATCTAAATTTTACAATGAGTATTCTAAATTAAAGAAATTAAAGTTAAAGGGGAAAAAACTTCAGTGAATTGCGCAATTAAAAGAAAATAAATCCAATTTTTTCAAATTCACCCCATGTGGCTTGAATCAAGATAAAACCAAGGAATTATGCACCTACATGCGAATATTTTGATCATTCAAAGGGTTTAAGTTGGGTCACAGGAATAATATGCCATGACAAATACAAAAATAAGCCCTATTTGAAAAGGAAATGTATCCTTGACACAATGCGCTTATTGACGGTGACCCATCAATAATTTCTCTAAAATTCCAATGGCGCTTTTACTAATTACGGTACCAGGACCAAATACAAAACTCACACCTGCATCGAATAAGAATGCATAATCTTGTTGTGGAATTACGCCACCTGCCACCACCATGATGTCATCGCGTTTAAATTTTTTTAATTCGGCAATCACTTGAGGGATGAGTGTTTTGTGGCCTGCTGCTAAACTTGAAACGCCCAAAACATGAACATCATTTTCAATGGCTTGTTTTGCAACTTCAAAAGGCGTTTGAAAAAGCGGACCGATGTCAACATCAAAACCCATATCGGCAAAACTTGTGGCAATAACCTTTGCACCTCTATCATGGCCATCTTGACCAATACGCTGGCAGAGGCATTGGCGACAATGCCCATGATCAAGATCAGCCACTTCATTAATTCAATCCTCGATCAATGGCCCGATAGTGCGCTACAGCCACACCCAACGCGCGTTCAATTGAAACTAAATGCGGTTCTTGCTGGGTGGCCACCATCTCAATAGTGACCAGGTGTTGCGGCAGATGCTGTGATAAGG
>JBAXXZ010000293.1:0-3797 GCA_037127575.1 Bacteroidota bacterium
GAAATTTATCGAACCCCAAACCAATTAGGCCATGATTTTCCGTGTCTATTGTTTGGCGATATCGATGTTTTTTTCATCATAGGCCAAACGCAAACACTTGCCCCCGGCCATAAAGTTTAAACTGTCGATGTAACCCCTATCCTCATCCTTGGCAAAAAACAAATCTGATTTACCATGGGCCACTAACTGTTTGCAGAGTGCCGTAGTATTATTTTTGTAAGCATTGGGCCACAAATGAAAATAAATAAAATCCAATGCATCGGGCGATTGGTTAATGTATTGAATCTCTTCCTTGCCCTGCAAACTGTGTTTTAAATCGTTTAAACGCACATCAATCTGATAATTCACTTCCTGCTGAAAATATGGCTTCTGGCCGCTCAACAGCAAGGCACTAAAAAAAAACGCCCCGTAATACACGAAGCGCATTTTTATATTTTGTTTAATGGCATGCATTATTTTAAAACCTCCGCCAGTTTTTTATCCAAATCTTCACCACGTAAATTTTTCGCAATAATCTTGCCTTCTCTGTCTAATAAAACAGTATGCGGAATCGATGTAATATTATAATTACGCACCACATCGGCTTCCCACTTTTTTAAATCACTCACTTGCGGCCAAGTAATGCCATCTTTCGCAATGGCCTCTAACCAACGGTCTTTGTTATCATCCAACGATACCCCGTAAATTTCAAATCCTTTTGCTTTGTATTTGGCATAAGCTTTTACCACATTCGGCATTTCTTTTCGGCATGGTCCGCACCAACTGGCCCAAAAATCAATCAGCACCACCTTGCCCTTAAACGAACTCAAAGCAATGGGCTTGCCATCCACCGAAGGCAAATTAATTTCAGGGGCTACTTCACCTAAGCGACTCGATAAAATTTTCGTCACCACTTCATGAAACATTTTTACATTTTTATCGTTCGGAAATTTAGCACTCAATCCCGCGTCCAAAGCCTGGTACACATCAATGTATTTATCGGTTTCCAACGATTGAATAGCCATAATCGATGAATACATGCCGGCATTTTCCTTTACCTTTTTCGCCAACTGATCATTCGATGGATTCACAATGTTTTCGTAAGGGATTTTAAATAAAGCACTCAACGAATCCATGCGTTTACTGTCCATCTTATTGGCTTCCATCAATTGCTGAAAAGCTTTGTTCAATGAATCCAAACGGATTTCGCGTTGTTTGTTAATGTCTTGAAATGCCAAGAACAAAGCCGTTTCGGCCGAGCCTTCGGTTTTGTAAGTATTGGCCAAATCTTTCATGTCGGCAGTAATGTTCACCTTATCGGCACTGTCCAATACCAACATCGCAAAATTTTGTTGGTTTATTTTAATACGGTAAAAACCAATTTTTGGTGTGTACTGTAAAAAATCAAATTCACCTTTGTCGTTCACCACGGCACTGTCAACAATCACAGGCTGCACACTACTCAGTTTTTCCAAAAAAATGGTTTCGCCATTGCTATTGCTTAACTTGCCTTTTAACTCAAAAGGGGCATTCATTTTTTTAGCACCGCAAGAAGCTAATAAAGCTGTGCAGGCAACAAGGACGATACTTTTAAAAATTGTATTCATTGATTTGTTTTTTATTTTTTATCAAGACTTTCTTTCATTAATTGGTTCAGCAATTTTGGATCGGCCTTGCCCTTGCTTAACTTCATCACCTCACCCACAAACATGCCTAATAAACCCACTTTACCATTTTTGTATTCTGTTACTTTATCGCCAAAATTGGCCAAAGCGGCGTCGATTAAGTTTTGTAATTCGCTGCTGTCGCTGTTTTGAAGCAAGTCCAATGCCTTGGCAATGTCTTCCGCACTTTTAGCAGGCTGTGCAATCATTTCAGGAAACAACTTATTGCTGGCAGCGGTATTACTGATTTTGCCGCTATCAATCAAAACAATGATTTCAGCTATTTGTTTGGGTGTTAAAGTAAACTCCGAAAAATGCAAAGCCCTTTCGTTGAGGTACGATTTAATAGGACCCATTAACCAATTGGCAGCCGCCTTGTAATTTTTGTGTGCAGCAATTATGGCATCAAAATAGGCAGACACCTCTTTCGATTCAATAATTTGGTTGGCATCGTAGTCACTTAATTGGTAAGTGCCGGTGTACAACTTAAACAATGCACTCGGCAGGGTAGGTAAGTTTGTTCTAATGCTTTCAATATAAGCTTTACTCACCATTACCGGTTGCAAATCAGGCTCCGGAAAATAACGGTAATCGTTGGCGTTTTCTTTGCTTCTTAACGAAAAGGTTAAATCCTTCACGGCATCAAAACTGCGCGTTTCAACGGCAATGTCTTGGCCGTTTTCTATTAAATCAACCTGACGTTTAATTTCAAAATCAATAGCGCGTTGTACATTGCGGAAGGAGTTCATGTTTTTTACTTCCACTTTTTTACCATAACTGTTCGCACCTTTCAGCATCACCGAAATGTTGGCGTCGCAACGCAACGAACCCTCTTCCATGTTACCATCGCAAATATCAAGGTAACGCACCAGTTTACGCACTTCGGTTAAATAGGCATAAGCCTCTTCGCCACTGCGCAAATCAGGCTCGCTCACAATTTCCAATAATGGGGTGCCGGCACGGTTAAGGTCAATCAAAGTATCAAAAGCATCAATGTCGTGCATGCTTTTCCCGGCATCCTCTTCCATATGAATACGGGTAAGGTTAACGCGTTTTTCAGTACCGTCTTTTAATTTGGCATCGAGGTAACCGCCCGTGCAAATGGGGGTTTTATCTTGGGTAATTTGGTAACCTTTGGGTAAATCGGCGTAAAAATAATTCTTGCGGGCAAACTGGTTCTCCTCGCGAATGGTTGCATGCAGAGCAATGCCCAATTTAACGGCAAACTCAATGGCCCTTTTATTTACCACAGGCAAGGTGCCAGGGTGACCAAGGGTAACCACACTCACATGGCTGTTCGGTAAACCACCATACTCAGCCAAATCGTTGCTATACATTTTTGATTTGGTTAGCAATTGAATGTGGCATTCTAGTCCTATTACGGCTTGGTATTTATCGTAGATGCTCATCTTTAATATAAGCCGCAAATATAGCATTTTTTGAGGTGAGAATGCCCTGCGCTTATCGACAAAAGCCTTAACATTTTTCATGATTTGGGCGTTACCCCATGAAGCAGAAAGGCCGCTGAAACGCACCGATGCCTTTCGCTTCACGGGGTCGGGCTGCTGCGGGCTGCGGCTTTTTCCCATGCCTGCCACTCAAAACACCTGTTGGGCAGGCATAGTAAAAGAGCTAAACCCTACGCATCCCTAACGCAGATGCGGGTTTTAAAAATTTTACAACAGCATTCTTTTTTATCTTTTAACATCTCTTATAAACTTAAAATATTATAAAATCACAATATCTAAATTCCCCGCAATACCCGTGCGTAGGACTTGGCAAGGCGCGGCGCAGAGTTGCGTGAATTGGATTTTTATTACCTAAAGTAAAAAATCTCGAAATCTAGCGTGGCATTAACGCGTAAGCACCCCACTGGTGGTCGGCCTCATGGAAATTTGCGTTAAGAAATCATTGGCGGTTCAAAAGCTGTTCCAAAAAATTGTTCCAACAAATAGGCGTTTGGTTTTTCTGAGATCAATTTTTTGGAATGATTGTGCGTAGACGCTTTGTTGTTTGAGTTCCGCTTTTTCTGCGGAACGAGTTCAAAGCGTCGGCTTGAACCGCCATTGATTTTAGGAAATTTCCATGAAGCCTTGATCCCGATAGATTTCTATGGATAAAACAAGTGGTTTTCATAATTTTTTACGTAAAATT
>JBAXXZ010000294.1:0-3783 GCA_037127575.1 Bacteroidota bacterium
ATAGAACGTTGATAACACGGATTGCTTATGATGAACTTAAGTATATGCACATAAAAATATTTCATATGAACATAACATTGACTTATTTCCTCCGAATCCTCTGTCAAGAAATTTAAATTAAAAGAACAATTTACTAATACCCAATTTGATGTGTTAGAGTGCTTTGGCCACGGCAAGGCGCGGGGCTGAATTGGGTGAATTGAATTTTCATAAGAAATTCAATGAAGGCGCTAAAGGCAGGCCGTGCGCTGGGAGCGTTTCATTTCTGCTAAGAAGGGCATGTATGGAGGGCAGAAATGTTTACTTCATTCGAATTTCTATGAAAATTCAAGAGCGGGTAAGCAATCGCCTTGCCTTGACTTTTTGTTTCTTTTGCGTCAAGGCAAAAGAAATTAAATGCATATTTCATCAACCCTTTCAGCCTCATTTGCGTTCCATTAAACCAAAAACCCTACCGTTAAAAGTAAAAATTTCTCATTTAACGGTACTTTGCCGGGTATTTTCGAAAATACTATAATTCGTAGCAAGACACTGCTATTACTTGACTTAATTTTGTCGAAGAGTTAGTAAGCCGTGAATAAGAAATTGAGAAAATAGAAACCCGAACACTAACTTTATTAAAAGCGTAATCAATAAAAAGTAGATATAATGGCAAAAAAAAATGCAGACGATGTTTTAGATTCAATCGAAAGCTCGTTAAACGGTACCGCAAAAAAAACAGTTAATTCTGAAAAATTAAAAGCACTTCAGTTAACCTTAGATAAGTTAGAGAAAACTTATGGCAAGGGCACCATTATGAAATTGGGTGATAGCCAAGTTGAACAAATTGAAGCCATTTCAACCGGTTCGCTTGGTTTAGATATTGCCTTGGGCATTGGCGGTTTACCAAAAGGACGTATTGTTGAAATTTACGGACCTGAATCATCAGGTAAAACAACCTTGGCCATTCATGCCATTGCCAGTGTTCAAAAGGCCGGTGGCATTGCTGCCATAATAGATGCAGAACATGCCTTTGATCGTTTTTATGCTGAGAAGTTAGGGGTGAATACTGAGAATTTATTAATCTCTCAACCTGATAATGGTGAACAAGCTTTAGAAATTGCCGATAATTTAATTCGCAGTGGGGCTATTGATTTAGTAGTAATAGATTCGGTTGCGGCTTTAACACCGAAAGCCGTAATTGAAGGTGAGATGGGCGATAGCCGCATGGGTTTACAAGCGCGCTTAATGAGTCAGGCTTTACGTAAGTTAACGGGCACCATTAGTAAAACAGGTTGCTGCTGTATATTTATTAATCAGTTGCGCGAAAAAATCGGCATCATGTTTGGAAATCCTGAAACCACCACTGGTGGTAATGCTTTAAAATTTTATGCTTCGGTGCGTTTAGATATTCGTCGCATTAGTCAGTTAAAGGAAGGCGATACTGTAATGGGCAACCGTGCACGCGTTAAAGTGGTTAAGAATAAAGTAGCGCCGCCATTCCGTCAAGCTGAGTTTGACATTATTTTTGGTGAAGGCATTAGTAAGGTGGGTGAGATCATCGACATTGGTGTTGAAAAAGGCATCATTAAAAAAGCCGGTTCATGGTTTAGTTACGATGATACCAAATTAGGGCAAGGTCGTGATTCAGTAAAAGCCATCTTCGCCGAAAATCCTGATTTAGCTGAAGAGATTGAAAATAAAATTAAGGAAGCCTTAACGGCTGAAACGGCTGCAAAAGGATAAGTCGGCTTTTAAATAATGAGATTTGTTAAAGAAAGCTGCCCCTGCCATGGGGTGGCTTTTTTTTTGATGATTTAATGTTTTGACGGGCCTAATTTGCATGCCGAACACGACCAAGGCGAATACATTTGAAGTATATACTTTTAATATATACCTTTGTATCATGAAAACACTATCCTTAAAACTCGACGACAAAATTTTTAATGAGGCGGAAGAAATCACTTCAAAATTAAATCTTGCGCGCAACCGATACATTAATGAAGCTGTGAATATTTACAATCTTTTTAACAAGAGGCGCTTATTAAAAACGCAACTTTCAAAAGAATCGAAATTAACGAGCAAAGATGCAATGTCTGTTTTACATGAATTTGAAAAGTTAATGGATGGTGATTAAACAATTCGACATATGGCTTGCAGACCTTAACCCGAGTCGCGGCACAGAGCCGGGTAAAACAAGGCCAGTAGTGATTATACAAACAGATTTACTTAACGATATACATCCATCTACAATTATATGCCCTATTACATATAAAGTAAATTCGGAAATACTTTTATTAAGGGTACATTTAAAAAAAGGACAAATTGATAAACCCAGTGATGTGCTTGTTGATCAAATTCGTTCCATCGATAACAAAAGGCTCATTCAAAAACTTGGTAAACTAACAAAAGAGCAAATCAAAACATTAAAAACTAATTTGCAGGTGGTGTTGGATATTTAAAGAGCTAGAGCGGACAAAGGTTAACACCCGTTAATGATGACGTTAAAGCCATTCCTGGCATGGGGTGGTTTTTGTTTTATTTCTGAACTTAGTGTGAGAATAAGGCGTTTATAAACAATCACTTAATTGAATTTGTTATCAGCTAATCACAAAATGTTTTATTTCCCTTTTGTCAATCTAATTTGCAATCCCGTAATTTGTTTATAAGCAAAAGTTTGATAGAAATGTTTGTGTATAATCAAATACGTGTGGTCTCAAGTTTTCAGGACCTCGTTACTACGCAAATGCAATGCGATAAGAATGCCTTGTTTTGGCAACGTAATTTGCCCGGTGATTTTTCGGAAATCGTACATAAACTTAAAATGCAATCAAATATCACTCTGCTTGATGACAATGATTTGAATGATTTAATCTTAAGTGAGCATGGTCAATTGGCTCGCGCTGTGATTATTGAAGACATGGCGTTGTTAAAGGCTCATGGCGCGGCACCGGTGCTCAACATTATTTCAAAGTACGATCGCGATATTGACAATCCTGTTTTTCCAACCGATGTGTATTCTTTTCATGTTGATCGATCGCCAATTGTTGCTGATACATTTTTATGCACCTACCATGGCGACGCCAGTGAAATACTTCCCAATTCACAAGCAGAACAAAAAATTCATGTACCCGAAATTCGTGCGCAATTAAAAAAACAGTTTAATGGTCCGGATCATGAATTTGAAAATTACTTGGAAGAAGCATTTTATGATTTACATTACCAAGCCAAAAACTATGCGCAGCCTGTAAACTTGGGCTTGTATAATATGTGGCGCTTGGCTGTAGATTGTGAAGGCAGCAGTGTACTACCATGTATTCACCGTGCGCCTGAAGAAAAAAGCGGCCAATCTAGGTTATTAATGATTTGTTGAGGTCCAGTCCCTATTCTGAAAAACATGAATTAATTCCACGCATTGGCATTAATTGAAAAATCCATTCTTGCGCAGATTAAATGCGAATAATTTATTTTTTCTGTGGCCCTTTCGGTTTTATTCTTTTGTTTTCTTTTAAACTTTGGTTCAGCATCCATTCAATTTGTCCGTTTACACTGCGAAATTCGTCAGCAGCCCATTTTTCAATGGCCTTCATGGTCTCTGAATCGACGCGCAAGGCAAATGGTTTTTTTTCCGACATGCTTGTTTATTGGCTTAAGGTCCCAGTATTGATCACAGGTTTTGTTTCACTATCACCACAAAGCACCACCATTAAATTACTCACCATTACGGCTTTTCTGTCTTCATCAAATTCAATGATTTCTTTATCGGCCAATAATTTTAAAGCGCTTTCAACCATACAAACTGCC
>JBAXXZ010000295.1:0-3777 GCA_037127575.1 Bacteroidota bacterium
ATATAAATGGTTAGACTAATTTTAATCAGAATAAGTTCGCGAAATTCATACATCATTTTGCAAATTTAGCAGAAGATTGTATAAGAAAAAAGGAATTTCAGTTGCAGAAGAGATTCCGATTATGAAGTAATATCATGGGCTAAATTTCTAGCCTGGGACTTTTCTTGTTGAAAGTATTGGCAAAGCTTTTGCTATTAATGAACAGAACCTGGAGATTGGGATTTATTTCAGGCCAAAATTAATTCTCTTCCTTTTTTGGTTCTTCTTCTTCACTTTCCTTTTCTTTATCACCAAAGGCACCAATTTGGGTCATCTTTTCTAAGAACAATTCTTTTTTGCTCTTCTTGGCGATATCGAATCGGTATGAGGGTCCTTTTTCAACATTGAGTTTTTTGCTCTTGCTTTTTAGCACTTCAATGGCCTTGTTAAATTCATCGTTGCTACTAACGGCTAGCATGGTGCCGCGATTAAATGTAAAATAATACCAAGTGTTGGCGTCGGGCGATAAATAAATATCTAATTGATCGGCATTACGTTGTTTTTTTATTTGCACAATACCGTCCATGTACCTAAAAATTTCGGTTTTCAATATATTGCCAACGCCAATCATTCCTTCCGAAATATAAGCCTTGGCGCGTGGATTGTATTTTAATTTCACTTCACTTAAAACCAGGCTTTTTTCTAATTCATCAGGAAACTTTTTATAATTGCCATATAAATTTAATTCCGACAAAGCCCTATCGCCACGTTCTTTGCCCAACAATTCGATGATGCCGTGGTTAAATAAATCGCCTTCGAATGGTACCGGATTTAAACTGGTGAGGTACACTTCAAAATCTTTCGACATTTTTTTAAGGACTGAGTTGTCGAAATAAAAATCAAAAATCATCATTAAATTAATTAGTAAGCTGTCGTTTTGTGTATTGTAATTAGCGTTGCCTACACAATTGAGTTTTATTTGGCCTAAATCGTGGCTAATGTCATATCTTCCTTCGGTGGCAATACGGCAATTGCTTGTGTTTAAGCTGACATAATTTCCGGGCAAACTCATTTCATCCAATTTCTCTTTGTTCGAAATTTCATATTGCTGTGTTTCCTTATCGTACGTTAATAAACCATCGGCCTGCATCATGCTTTTTCCATTGCGGTTACCGATAAGCGATAAAAATGAAGAGAACACGGAATTCGAATCTTGACTAAAAGTTAAACCGTTGCTAACAGTGGCCCCCTTCATGTCGAGTGCATTTTTGGGAATAGGAATTAAAATGTCTTTAGGATTAATTTCACCTTTAAATTTCAAATAAGCCTTACCAACATTCGGACAAGCGTGTTCGATTTTTGTACCGCCGTCGAAGGTTAAAAATTGTTCGGAGGCCATGAGTTTTACCCTGCCCGCAAAACTGAAGTAATCGTTAAATTTAAAATTATCAGCTTCAGGAATTTCACCATCGGAGATAGTTTGCCCTGATGTATCGGGACGAATGGTTTTAAAGTGGATGAGGTAAGGCTTGTCGTTTTCGTCAATGTATTGATAATCGCCTGATGCCAAATAATTTCGTCGGCTAAATATATTGGTGGTGGTGTTGCGTATGGTGTGGTACTTTGTAACTGTATTGGCAAGAATCTGTGATTTACGGAGTGTGTCCATCACTGCATTTTTAAAAATGGTTACATCACCATTGGCAGGTGTAACTTGTGCATCGGCTACATCAATAAAAGGCACATTTTTACATGAGATGATGTATTTTCTCAAATTGTATTTGGCGCCGGGCGAGAAGAACATTAGTGAATCTTGTTTTGGGTGTATGCTAATAAATTTAGGCCCGTCTAAATCAATTCCCGATTCAGCCTCTGTATCCACTTTCTTTTGTGTATCACCTAATTCAATATCTTCGGCATCCATGAACCATTTAAACCGATCCATGTAGGCAATGTATTGGCATTTGTCGAATTTTACGTAAGAGCCCTCACCGTTAGTTAAAAACTCACCCACCCGTTCATCCAAATCTATTTTAGCATTTACGTTTACCGTACTAAATGTTAAGCCCTCTTCTGCAAAAGCTTTCAAGTGAAAATTGGCTGTGTCGCTGTAAAACTTTCGCCGACCAAACAATATTTTATTTGATGACAGATCGGCTTTTTCAAATTCCACTAAACCGTCGCCCAACAATTCTTTAAAACTTAAATCATAACGCCCCTTAAAAGTGATTTTTTCTTTGTAGGAATAAAAGGGTGATTTTTGATTATAAGCTTGCAACAAATCATCAAATGGCAAAAAGTGTAAACGCACTGTGTCGCCGTGAGCAGTTGGAAATTCAGGATTACCGCTTTCATTTACATCAAAGGTATTGGCAATGCCATTGGCGCTGTCGGGGAAGAATATTAAATCGCTCACTTTCGATTTGCTTGAACTAAAATTTAAATCACCACCGCCACGCAAACCACGGTTACTTAGGCGAATTTCTTGATCAAATACACCTTTTCCGCCGTATATATTAAACCCACCCGGCGGTGTTTGTCGGATAAAACCCAGTGAATAGTCTTTTTGTAAAGTGAGCATTTCCTTAAACTCGGGGAAGATGCCTGCAGAAGCAAAAGTTCCATTAAATCTCAAACTCGCATTTCGGAAGTTATCCAAGCTATCAATAAAAAATGGATCGAGTTTAAAATAAAATTTATCGCGGTTATACACCCCTTTATATATTTTGCGTTTGTCGTAAAAAGCATAAGATTCTTTGAATGATTGGAAACTTGGGAAAGTGGAAGAGCGACCCCATCCACTTTTGTTTTTAGGTGCATCAATGCGTAATTCGCCACTGGCGTTCTCAATTAAAGTTTGCACTTTTCTAAAAGGAATTTCGCCGTTTACGTCGGGCTCAAAAGACTCAACATAAATTTTAATGGAATCGATATTTTTTAAATTGATTTTAAACTGTTCGTAATCAAATACAAATTCGGTGCCAATGAATTCAAATTTACCCGATGCCACCGTGCCGTTAAAATCGATTCGGCGATTTTTTTTGAGGGTGACTTCGCCAAACTTCGGAAACATGAATACCTTTTGTGTATCACTTAACAATACTTGCTTCACGCCATGAACCGTTATGTCGTAATTCAGCAAATTCATTTCGGCATTGTCTTTTCCTTGAAACACCGAATGCAGGGTAATGATATCATAGTCGTGTTTGTGCTTGGCATTGTCGACATAATCAAACAAACGCTGACGCACTGTAATCATGTCGCTTTCGGGATTGTAATAAATTAAGCCGTAAATGGCCATTTTAAAAATAATAGGGCGAAGATCGGTAGCCAAATATTTAATGTGTTTGGCAAAATCAACAACCGAAAAAGTGTTTTGTTTTTTGTTGTGGTTGTAAAAATCCACCAATCGGATAATGGGTGAAATTTGTTCACCAATACTTATGGCTTCGGCTTTGTCGCGCGAGTAAAAATCCATCGATTCAAAGTAGGCTTCGCCTTGAAAGTTATTGGGCAAGAAATTAAACAGCATTTTGGGCTCGTCGAGTTGCCATAAAATTTGCTCAAAATACATGTCGTACTTGTGGTAGGAATTTAAAAAAGGTGTTTTTTGCAAGCCGTCATCCCCCCTTAAAATGGTTACCAAACGTTTATCCACCTGATAAGTAAAACTCACACCTGGGTGGTAAATGGTGTCTTTTTGCAGATAAATTTTAACCGCACCGGGATTGGCTACAATTTTATCTTTGCTCATGCCAAATGCGCGCGCGCTGATTTCCAAAAATTTTACATCATCCT
>JBAXXZ010000296.1:0-3752 GCA_037127575.1 Bacteroidota bacterium
TCGTTGTCGTGCACCCCAATGCCGGCAGCGCCATTGCCAATTTTGAAATTATAAAAATTAGGCACAGGCACAGCCGAAGCAGCCTTGGCAACTGGCATTTGGCCGCGGTTAAAACCGTCTTTTGGTTCAGTGTATGATACATTTTTGTATTCAGCACTTTCTTGCTCCACCACGCGGTCGTACATTTTCCAATTATCGGCCTTGGCTCTTAAATCACCTTTGCCTTTTGGTAAACAACTTAAAATAACTGCCGGTTTGTTTTTAATGTATGTATTGTAAACACGCATTACATCTTCGGCTTTAACAGCCATGTAACGTTGAATTTCAACTTTTAGGTTGTTGGCATTGTGGGCCAAAGTAAAATACGAGGCCAAGCTGGCGCCTTTGCCTTGCACCGTGCTTAACTGGTTGTATAAATCGCTTTGAAATTGTGCTTTGAATTTGGCAATGTCATCAGCAGTAACGCCTTTTTTCTCCCAATCGGTCAACACACGGTTTACTTCAGATTCCATATCAGCCAAAGCACTGCCGCCGTTGGCACGAATCACAATTTGAAATTGCCCTGATAACTCACGCGAATATTGGTACACATTGGCGCTCACTGCTTTTTTGCTTTCAATAAATGCTTTATAAAATGGGGAGCCTTGTGAACCTGCCAAAACAGATGCCAATACATCCAAAGCTGCATCATCGGCTGTGTTGGCCTTGGCTGTAGCAAATGCCATGTTTAACATCGGAAACTTTACATTGTCTTCGTAAGATATGTATCTATTGCCTTCTAAAGAAAAAGGCTTAACCACTTGTTCTTTTACTTCCGGACCGCGGGCAATACTGCCATAATATTTTTGTGCATAAGCCAACACATCTTGCGTTTTAACATCTCCGGCAACCGTTAGAACCGCATTGTTGGGTCCGTACCAACGCATGTAAAAACGTTTTAAGTCATTTACATCCACACGATCTAAATCCACAATATAACCAATGGTGGTCCAGCTGTAAGGATGCCCTTGGGGATACAATGCTTCTCCTATTTTTTCGCCAACTACGCCGTAAGGTGCGTTGTCGTAACGTTGTCCGCGTTCGTTTTTTACAGTGGCGCGTTGAATTTCAAATTTCTTTTGGGTCACAGAATCCAATAAAAAGCCCATGCGATCGGCTTCCAACCACATCATTTTTTCGAGTTGGTTGCTAGGCGCCACTTCAAAATAATTGGTTCGGTCGGTATTGGTGGTGCCGTTTAATGTACCACCGGCTTCGGTGATAATTTTAAAATGTTGGTCATCACCCACATGTTTAGAACCTTGAAACATCATGTGTTCAAAAAAGTGCGCAAAGCCGCTTCGTCCTTGTTGTTCGCGGGCACTGCCCACATGGTAAGTTACATCCACATAACAAATAGGATCACTATGGTCTTCATGAATTAAAATACTCAAGCCATTGGCCAATTGGTAACGTTTATATGGAATCACCATTTCATTTCCCATTTTTTTCACTTCCTCTACAAACACCGGTTTAGAGGCATAATCGGCCGTGACCGCGTCGGTTATAGAACCTGCTACTTGAGCAAAATTTTGAAATCCTGCCAAAGTGAGGCAAGTAAAAAGAACAATCGATTTTTTCATGTTATTGAATTTGTTCAAATATAATTGAGATTTGCTTATTATGCACCATAAAGCTGACAAGATTCAAAAATGGGGGTTTAAAGCAATATTGGAACGCAGATGACACTGAAAAAGGAGATATTCTCAGATAAAAAATAAGACTATTTTGTGAAGATTGCTTATTGTCATATTACCACTGCAAAATGTCTTGTCTCCTACTGTCTTGCCTCCTGATTCATTTTCACCACTAAGGCTCTAAGAACACCGAGGTTTTTTTGGCTAAGGGAACTAAGATCGCTTCGCTCTGAAATGCTCAATCAATGAGTTAATCCTTCCAGTCTTGTCTCCTACTGTCTTGACTCCTGATTCATTTTCACCACTAAGGCTCTAAGAACACTAAGGTTTATGTTGATAAAGGAACACTCAGATCGCTTCGCTCTGAAATATTCAATCGAGGTCTTAGTTCATGGAGTCATATCTCCTTCTGTCTTGACTCCTGCATCTTTTCAAACCCTGAAGTCTCTTTATCCTCCCTCCTGCATCATTTAAGTCCCTTTCATTGTAAAAAATTAACACGGGTCTATTTACAAGCCGTAAATTTCTCCGTAAATTTGGAATCTAAAATATACACACATGTATCCTGAATCAATAGTAAAACCGATGAAAACCGAGCTAACCAGTGCCGGTTTCGAAGATTTAATGAATCCTGAAGATGTTGACAAAGCCATAACGGCTGAAGGCACCGTGTTAATGGTGGTAAATTCAGTTTGTGGTTGTGCGGCAGGTGCAGCCCGTCCGGGTGTAAAGAAAAGTTTAGAAAACGTTAAAACCCCAACTAAACTCACCACTGTATTTGCCGGTTTTGATACCGATGCTGTGGCCCAAGCGCGCAAACATTTTGCACCTTATCCGCCAAGTAGTCCTGCAATCGCTTTATTTAAAAACGGCGAATTGGTACATTTTGTTGAGCGCCATAACATCGAAGGCCGCAATGCTAACGCTATTGCCGAGCATTTAAAAGCGGTATACGACGAGTTTTGTTAAAAAATTTCAGTTTAATCACATATTAAAGGACGCTAAGGCGTCTTTTTTTATTTATTTAATTACTTTTGTTCATCTTAAATCGATAAAAATGAAAAAAATCACAACCTTAGCCTTGGGCTTATTCCTCTTAGTAGGAACTTTAACATTTAATGCCTGCAAAAGCGGCAGTGAAAAAGAAGCCAATCCTTTGGCCGATAGTTTAGCCGGTTTAAATGGCGAATTAAACGGAAAATTGAGCGAAAAAGAACAAGCTTTACAAGAGTTTATCGCTTCATTTAATGAAATTCAAGAAAACTTAAACAGCATTAAGGAAAAAGAAAAAATTGTTACCAAAGAAAGTTCAAGTGGCGATGTTAAAAGCAAAGAAGGGCAAATTAAGGAAGACATTCAATCTATTTATGATTTGATGAATAAAAACAAAGACCGCATTGGTTCATTGTCGAAAAAATTAAAAGACTCGAAATTGAAGATTAGCGGCATGGAGAAAATGATTGAGAACTTACAAAACTCATTGAATTTAAAAGATGAGGAAATCAATGATTTAAAAAACAAAATTGAAGGTTTAAACATTGAGTTGAGCACTTTGAATACCAATTACAAATCGTTGGACAATAATTTAAAAAATGTATCGGCTGAAAGTGCTGCAAAAACCGATGCTTTAAACACTGCTTATTATGCTATTGGTACCAGCAAGGAATTGAAAGAAAAAAAGGTGATTTCAAAAACCGGCGGATTTATTGGATTGGGTAAGAGCACCAAGGTAAGCGAAGAGTTTAACAAGGAGTATTTCACCAAAATAAATATTGAGCAAACTACCAGCATTAATTTGGGTGCAAAGAAGGTGAAAATTTTAACCACCCATCCAAAATCATCTTATAAATTGGTTGGCGAAAAACCAATTGAAAAATTAGAAATTACCAATCCAAAAGAATTTTGGAGTGCATCAAAATATTTGGTGATTATTGTAGATTAATCGGAATTGATTGACATTAGAAAGCCGTTCATTTGAACGGCTTTTTTTTTGCAATTGTCCAAATATTGAAATGCTTGGTATGTCGTTCTCGATACGCTCGTGCCTCGCTACTCGAACTGACCTTGTAATTATAG
>JBAXXZ010000297.1:0-3745 GCA_037127575.1 Bacteroidota bacterium
AGAGGGGATGACCAAGGGAGGGATTTATCCTGCCATCATAGGCACACTTTATTTGGTTTCAGGAAGCATGTTATTTGCTTTTCCCATTGGGGTGTTGGCGGCCATTTATATGAATGAGTATTTTAAAGATGGTATTATAAAACGATTGGTTCGTATGATGACCAACAATTTGGCAGGTGTGCCTTCGATTGTTTTTGGATTATTCGGCATGTCGCTTTTTGTAAATAAACTAGGCTTTGGTGACTCAATTTTGGCAGGCTCTTTAACCCTTGGTTTATTGGTTTTGCCAATTGTGATAAGAACCACAGAAGAAGCATTAAAAGCAGTTGATGACACATTTAGACAAGCCAGTTTGGGCTTAGGCGCTACAAAATGGCAAACCACTCGCAGGGTGGTACTTCCAATTGCATTTCCAAATATTATTACCGGTTTAATTTTATCAATTGGTCGTGTTTCGGGCGAAACAGCACCTATTTTATTTACGGTTGCAGCTTATTTTTTACCAAAATTACCCACAAGTGTTTTCGACCAAGCCATGGCCTTACCGTATCATTTGTATGTTATTTCAACTAGCGGCACAAACATTGAAGAATCAAGACCCATTGCCTATGGAACAGCATTGGTGTTAATTTTAATTGTTTTGATTTGTAATTTAATTGCGAACGGTTTAAGGAAGTATTTTAGTAAAAAAGTAAAAATGAATTAATATGTATAAGCTTGAGTCGAAAAATGTTGATTTTTTTTATGGTACGTCACAAGCCTTGAAAAATATAAATATTGCCATTCATCCAAACACTGTAACGGCATTAATTGGTCCTTCAGGTTGCGGCAAATCAACGTATTTACGGTTATTTAATCGCATGAACGATTTAATTGGAAATATAAAAATTAACGGACAAGTATTAATAGATGGGGATGATATTTATGCCAAAGGCGTGAATGTTGACAGCTTAAGAAAAAAAACAGGAATGGTTTTTCAAAAACCAAATCCATTTCCTAAAACAATTTTCGAAAATGTAGCCTATGGTTTAAGGGTAAACGGGATTACTGATAAAAAATTTATTGAAGAGCGCGTAGAAACATCTATTAAACAAGTTGTTTTATGGGACGAGGTAAAAGATAAATTAAAAAAATCGGCTTTCGAATTGTCGGGCGGCCAACAACAGCGTTTATGTATTGCGCGCGCCTTAGCCATTCAGCCATCTGTGATTTTGATGGATGAACCCACTTCGGCTTTAGACCCTATTTCTACTGCAAAAATTGAAGAATTAATTTACGAATTAAAAAGCAAGTACACCATTGTAATTGTTACCCACAATATGCAGCAAGCGGGCAGAGTAAGTGATAGTACAGCATTTTTTTACTTAGGAGAACTGGTTGAATATAGCGCAACAAAAGAATTATTTACAAATCCAAAAATTGAAAGAACACAAAATTATATTACCGGTCGTTTTGGATGATTTTATTTAAAAATTGTATATTTAAGTTATGAGTCATATTGAGGTTGAAATGCAGCAATTAAAAGCTGAAATTGTTGAAATGTGGAATTTGGTTTCTGCACAAATGAAAACTGCCATGGTGGCCTTGGCTAAAATGGACAAAGAATTAGCAAAAGAAATTTTAAACAATGAAAAAAAAGTTAACAGTTTAGAATTGAAGATTGATAGAGAGTGTGAAAATATATTCGCTTTACATAATCCTGTTGCAAATGATTTAAGGCTTGTTTTAGCTTTGTTACGAATTAATGCAAATTTGGAGAGGATAGGCGATATAGCTGCCAGCGTTGCTAAATTTATAAATAAATCGGATGGATTTGATTACAAAAACTTGGTTGAAGAGACGCATGCGCTTGAAATGTTTGAAGAAGCTTGCGATTTGGTAGAAGATGTGAAGGCCTCATTTGAAACTGAAAACACACGGTTAGCCGAAAGTATTTTTAAAAGAGACAGAACACTGAACGAATTAAATAAAAACGCAAGGGCAATCATCATTGCGCACATAAAAAAGGATCCCGAAAATGTTGAATCATTTTTAGCCTTTTTAGCCATTATCCGAAAACTTGAGCGATCGGGTGACCAAAGCAAAAGCATAGCGGAAGAACTTATTTTCTTTATTGAAGCCAAAGTGCTTAAGCACGCTCCAAAAGCAGAGAGCACAAAACCCAATCATTAGTTTTGCCAAATTTGAGCTCTATTTAAAGCATTCCTCAAAATTTCTATTATTTTTGGCCCCAATTAAGGGGAAAGGATTAGGTGATTTTTCGTATTTTTTCCAAATTCACATAATGTTAACTTAACATTGTGTAGATAATAATATATTAATATTACAAAAAATTAAATCATGTTTGGATTAGATACAACTTTAACAATACTCCTCATTCTGTGCTTGCTATTGGCTTGCTTTTTCGAATTTATTAATGGCTTTCATGATACGGCGAATGCAGTTGCAACAGTGATATACACCAATTCGATGAAGCCAACAGTGGCGGTGGTTTACAGTGGTTTATTAAACTTTACCGGTGTAATGCTAGGGGGTATAACTGTGGCCATGGGCATTGTAAATTTATTACCGATGGATGTTATGGTGGATACAAATCCTTACCACGGCATCGCCATGATTTTAGCCTTATTATTAAGTGCCATCATTTGGAATTTCGGTACCTGGTATTTTGGTATTCCCTCTTCAAGTTCACACACTATCATTGGCTCGATTTTAGGCATTGGTATGGCATTTTACTTCTTACCCGGCGATTTAGGTTTTACAGCGGTAAATTGGGACAAAGCAAAAGACACCGGTCTGGCCTTGTTGTTATCACCACTATTAGGCTTTGCAGCGGCCATTATCGTGATGTTTATTTTTAAACGTTTGGTAAAAAACGAAACAGTATATAAAGAACCAATTCCCGGGAAACAACCGCCCATTTGGATTAGAATGATGTTATGGATTACTTGTGGATTGGTGAGTTTTTTCCACGGACAAAATGATGGTCAAAAAGGGGTTGGCTTGATGATGATGATTTTGATTTCAATATTACCCGGTCAATTTTCGGTTGACACAAGTATCAATTTACAAAGTATTAATGGTAACATTAGCAAAATCGAAACCTTAATTGTGAAGGCAGATACTACAGTATTGGCGCTAAAAGAAAAGAAAATGTTTGCTGATATAGTAAAACATGCTGCGCACTTTAAAATGGCTGCAGGCACTGCTTTTAATGCAGATGACATTCAAATGGCCGATCGTTTTGGTTTACGCAAAGATGTGATTAAGGTGACTAAAAACACTGAAAAATTAATTCATGGCGGAAACTTAACATTAAGTCCCAACGAAACGAAAGAATTAACAAGGGAAATTAAGTCTTGCAAAAAATTGATTGAATTTGCACCATCATGGGTAATTATTTTAATTTCAGTTTGTTTGGGATTAGGCACCATGGTTGGATGGAAGCGCATTGTAAAAACAGTGGGTGAAAAAATTGGCAAACAACACATGAGTTATGCCCAAGGTGCCAGCGCTGAAATTGTGGCTTCACTAGGCATTGGTTTGGCCAGTTGGAAAGGCGTACCCGTGAGCACAACACACATGCTCTCTTCGGGTGTGGCGGGTTCAATGGTGGCTAAAAAAGGACTAAAGAATTTACAAAAAGGCACCATTAAAACCATTGCATTAACTTGGTTATTAACCTTACCGGTTACCATTGTTTTATCAGGCGGATTGTTTCTTTTGTTTAGGGCTATTTTATAAT
>JBAXXZ010000298.1:0-3741 GCA_037127575.1 Bacteroidota bacterium
GGCCAAGCGTTTAAACGCGCAAGCAGTAGGTTACTCGGCTAGCGTGGCGGATAAAGAAATTGATAAGGCGCATTTATTGCAATATGTATCACCCCAAGATTTAAAAGCTTTTGGTTTAATCCCAGAATTGATTGGCCGATTACCTGTGCTAACTTATTTGAAACCATTGGACCGAAGCGCATTGCGTGCCATTTTAACTGAGCCAAAAAACGCTTTGATTAAGCAATACAGACAATTGTTTAAAATGGAAGGCACCAAATTAGAATTTGAAGAAGAGGTGTTGAATTTAATTGTGGATAAAGCTTTGGAGTTTAAATTAGGTGCACGTGGTTTGCGTGGTATTTGCGAGGCCATTATGACCGACATTATGTATACTTTGCCAAGTGAAGAGCGACCTACCAAGCAGTTTATGGTTACCCTGGATTATGCTTTAGAAAAATTAAAAAATGCTAGGTTAAATCAACTGAAAGTGGCTTAAATTAATCCCTGAAATTATTCAATATCTTGGGCTCTTCGGAGCCCATTTTTTTCCCCATTTAGCGGTCAAATGTCCGGAAGCATGAATTGGATAATTTATTACATTTATTCTTTCTAAAAAAATTAAAACCCAAAAAAATGAAACTCAAGGTTAAAAAAAATTTAATCAAGCAAGCCCATGATTTAATTGCTGCAGCAAGAACACAAACTGTTCGACAAACAAACTCTTTGATGGTATTTACGTATTATCAATTGGGAAAATTAATTATTGAAAATGAGCAAGGCGGCACAGATAGAGCAGAATACGGAAAAGAAACCATTAAGGACTTGAGCTTGCATTTGATGAAAAGATTTGGTGATGGCTTTTCAGAGCGTAACTTAGAGTACATGCGGTTTTTTTATTTGGCTTTTAAGCACCGCGATACGCAATTTCAAATTCCGCAGACGCTGTCTGCGAAATCTTCTCGCAAGTTAAATTCAGAAGCAGCCAATCTAAATAATGGTCCAAAACAAATTCCGCAGACACTGTCTGCGAAATCTTTTATTGAATTGTTTCCTTTGTCTTGGTCGCATTACGTGTTGTTATCACGCATTAAAAATGCCAACGAACGTTCATTTTATGAAATTGAAACCATTCAGGGTAATTGGAGTGTACGTGAATTGCAAAAGCAATTCGATGGATCGTTGTTTGAGCGCTTGGCATTAAGTAAAAACAAAAAAAAGGTACGCGAATTAGCAAGTAAAGGACAATTGATTCAAAAACCTGAAGATGTTTTAAAATCAACCTACGTTCTTGATTTTTTAGGATTAGAAGCTAAACACAGTTATACCGAAACCGATTTGGAAGCGGCAATTATTAATAAAATTGAACATTTTTTGATTGAAATGGGGAAAGGATTTTTGTTTCAAGGAAGGCAGGTGAGATTTTCATTTGACGGAGACGATTTTTTTGTGGATCTTGTTTTATATAATCGTTTACTGCGTTGTTTTGTTTTGGTAGATTTGAAGATTGGAAAGATAAAACACCAAGATATTGGCCAAATGCAAATGTATGTTAACTATTATAACAGATATATAAAAACCACTTCCGAAAGACCTACTGTTGGCATTATTATTTGTAAGGATAAAAGTGATGCAGTGGTTGAAATAACTTTACCAAAAAACAACACCACTATATTTGCAAAAGAATACAAGCTTTACATGCCAAGCAAAGCAGACTTTAAAAAATTAATTACAAATAAATAAATAATCATCATGAATTTTTCCAACTACCAATTTACCGTTCAAGAACGCTTTATCCGATACGCCAAAATTGACACCCAATCTGATCCCATGTCGCCAACATGTCCGAGTACTGAAAAACAAAAGGATTTGCTAATGTTATTGGTGCAAGAATTGAAAGCGATTGGGCTTCACGATGCCGAAATGGATGAAAACGGTTATGTATATGCCACCATTGAAGGCAATACATCGAAAACGGTACCAACGCTTTGTTTTTGTTCGCATGTTGATACTGCACCTGACTGTAGTGGCACAAATGTGAAGCCGATTGTCCATGAAAATTACAAGTGCAACGACATTGTATTACCGGGTGATTCTTCACAGGTCATTAAAGTATCGGAACATCCTGATTTAAAAAAGATGAACGGACACACCATTATTACAACAGATGGCACCACTTTGTTGGGATCGGATGACAAATCGGGTGTGGCTGAAATTATGGATGCAGCAAATTATTTGATGCAAAACCCTGGTGTGAAACACGGGAAAATTAGGATTTTGTTTACGCCTGATGAAGAAATTGGCCGTGGAGCCGACAAGGCCGATATGAAAAAGTTGGCTGCAGATTACGGTTATACCTTGGATGGCGGACCGGCCGGCACTTTAGAAAATGAAACCTTTAGCGCCGACATGGTGATACTCACCATCAATGGATTCTCAACGCATCCCGGTTATGCAAAAAATAAAATGCAACATGCCATAAAAATAGCTTCTCAAATTATTCAAAAAATACCGGCGGATAAAATACCTGAAACAACCGAAAAAAAACAACCTTTTATTCATCCAACATCTATAAATGGTGGTTTGGAAGAAGTTGAAATAAAATTTATTATCCGCGCATTTGATACCGCTACGCTTTTGGTTTTGGAAGAGGAGTTGAGGCAAATTGCTACAGAGGTGTTGATGAATTATGATAAGAGTGCTTACGGCTTTAAGGTTGTTCAGCAATACCGTAACATGCGTGAAGTGTTGGATAAAACGCCCGAAATTATCAATTATGCTTTAGAAGCCATTTCACGAACAGGTTTAAAGCCTGAATTAGACAGTATACGCGGTGGCACCGACGGTTCGCGTTTTTCGTTTATGGGTTTGCCAACGGCGAATATTTTTGCAGGTGAACATGGCATCCACAGTAAGCAAGAATGGGTGAGTGTGCAGGATATGCAAAAGGCTGTAGAAACAGTTGTGAACCTTTGTTGCATATGGGAAGAAAAAGCCTAATCAATTGATAAATCATTGATGTGATAATTCAATTATTATTGGTTGTCAGTTTTTTGAATTAAATCATGTTTTCTTACCATTGAAAAGCAATTGGCTAGTTAAAACCTTTCACTGCTACTACTCTCAGGGCGCTACTCTTATTGAATTTTTTCCAATCACTTGTACTGGTTAAATCCACCCCATAGCCAAGGTTACCATCCCAATGAGATGAACTCCAATATTGGTAGGCCGGAATTATGCCGGGATTGTTTTTGGCACAACTATACAAATATGAAAGTTCTGAAATACTTGGTAAATACCATCCGCCAACGCCATTCACACTTAAGTTTAAGCAGTATGCAGCGGCAGTATTTGATCCGCAAATATTTTTTATAATGTTTGAATTTGATGCACCGGAGCCGGTTAAGCTTAAAGAACCAATGTCAGTTCCTGCACATCCCCAAGGGTATGACGGAATGTTGGTAACAATGGCTTCCAAGTATTTGGTTGCGGAGGCATTGTCGGTAGAAATGATCACGCCATTATTGGGTCCTTTGTCGCCAACCATATAAACACCATTGGTTGAAAATTGGTTCACATCACCCATCACCACCGCGCCATCCGAAAACTTTGTGTAGGCCCTCACTTGATAGGTGGTGTTAGCCAATAAACCTTTTATTTCAGCCTCAAATAAATCTACAAATCCATTGGTGCTTGGCGTACGATTGTCGTCGATGTTGGGGATATCGGTGCTGCTGTAACAAAATCCTTTTTCGCTTATTT
>JBAXXZ010000299.1:0-3719 GCA_037127575.1 Bacteroidota bacterium
AAATGCTTTTTGATAATGTTGAGCTTGGCATCGTTTACGCCATAAATTTCAACTGGTTCAATATTATCGAGGGTAATTATTTTTTCGTGCATGTTTGAAAGTGCTTGCTGCTATTGTTTATAAACCTGTTAATGTCTCAAATAGTTTAAAGAATTAACCAAACAAATATTAATTATTTTTGAACACATGAGCATGATTACCTTAACAAGTGATTTGGGATACCGCGATCCATACTTGGCTATTGTTAAGGCAAAACTACTATCCGGTAAAATTCAGCCCAACTTAATTGATTTAAGCTGCGATTTAAAAGACAATAATATTGCACATGCCGCTTTTATTTTAAAAAATGCTTTGCCTTATTTTCCTGAAGGCACCATTCATTTGGTGGCCATTAAATTTATCGCCGACCGCAGTGGATTTAATAAAGGCAATGCGGTTGATAATTCCCGCTATTTGCTAACACGGTATAAAAATCAAATTATTGTTTGTCCCGACAATGGCTTGTTAACCTTAATTGATAACGATTTCAGCGCAGAGGTGTTTCAAGTTTATTATGAAGGTGAACACAAACAACATTTCTTTTTAAAAGATATTTTTGTAGATGTAGCATTGCATTTATTGGAAGGAAAAAAACTGGAAGAGATTGCCGCACCTACTAGCGATTATTACAAGGCTTTTCAATTCGAAAGTTATGTAAGTGGCAATTTATTGCGTGGAAAGGGCATTTACGTAGATGATTTTGGTAACATTATCTGTAATATCACCCGACAAAGATTCAATGAAGTGATAGGCAACAAAAACTTCACTATCACCTTGCCGGGTTCTCGTATCAGCAAATTACACAGCACATACGATGATGTAAAATACGGTGCCCCCGTGATTTTCTTTAACAGCTTCGATCACCTTGAAGTAGCCATTAACGGCAAAAGCGCCTTGAATATGCTATGTCCGCGCGACATTGGCAGTACATTTGATTTTAATTTGTTGATAGAATTTTATGATTAAACGCATTGTGAAAATGAGTTTTCATCCCGAAAAGATTGAAGACTTTAAATTGATTTTTAAAACAAATTGGCATCACATTAAGGGTTTTGAAGGATGCAGCCATGTTGAATTGTTGCAAGACGAAAATAATCCTTCAATATTTTTTACTTATAGTTTATGGCAAAGCGAAGAGGCGGTAAACAATTACCGTGATTCGGAATTGTTTGCCAAAGTATGGAGCGCCACCAAAGTTTTATTTAATGATAAGCCCCAGGCCTGGTCGGTGAAGGAACTTGTTTTTTAAGTTTAGAAAAATCGTGCTAGTGCAATTTTAAACCACACGGTGTAATTTTCAGGATGCATTAGTATATCCGCCTTTAAACTTTCCAGATCCATCCATTTAAATGCAGCAACTTCATCGGCATTGATGCGTGGGTTGTTTTCGTATCGGCCGGTAAAAATATAATCGAATTCATGTTCGGTTAAATCATTGTCGAATTTGGCTTTGTAAATGAAGGAATTCAACAAATCCAATTCTGTTTCAAAGCCCATTTCCTCTTTTAATCTGCGATGCGCCGCTTGTTGATTGCTTTCTCCAGCTCGTTGATGCGAACAACAGGTATTGGTCCACAAACCGGCGCTGTGGTATTTGTGCAGTGCCCTTTGTTGAAGCAACAATTCTCCTTTTGAATTAAACACAAACACCGAGAAAGCCCTATGTAACAAGCCTTTTTCGTGCGCCTCCATTTTGTCCATCAAACCAATTTGTTCGTCTCGCTCATTTACCAATATTACTTGTTCTTGCATGTTTTGGCCTTATTTAATACTTAAACAAATCTACTTCAACTTAGTTTAATATTCCCACTTAAAAAGTGAAATCAACCAGTTTTAATTCTTTTTTTAATTTTTTAGCGATTAAGGTTAAATTAGACAATAATTATCAAGGGCACCGCACACATATTCATCGCTCTCATTTTTGCTTTTCTTTCGCCGGCAAAAGCACAGCAATATTTTTTTAAAAATTACAATGTCGAAAACGGCTTGCCCTTTGTGCAAGTGGCCTGCATGTATCAGGATAACAAAGGCTACCTGTGGATTGGTGGTTATGGCGGTTTGAGCCGTTTCGACGGTAAAGTATTCGTGAATTTTAATCGGCGCTCGGGATTAATCGACCACAATGTTAATGCCATTTGCCAAGATGATTCGAATTTTATTTATGTCGGCACCAACAAAGGATTGAGTGTGTTTGACGGACACGGATTCAGTAATTTCCCAAACAAGGAAGGCTATATGAACCACCATGTAACGGCATTTTGCAAAGGTTATCACAATAAAGTGTATGTGGGTACAACCAAAGGACTTTATATGTACAAGGATAAATTATTAAAACCTGTAAAAAAGTTAGAAGGTCAAAAAATAAACGCCTTGTTAAATCCCGATAGCACCGTGATTTTTATCGGTACCGACCGGGGATTAATCATTTATGGTCACGACACATACAAGTTCCTCGATCAAAGCAAGGGTTTGCCTTCCGACAAAGTAACTGCCATCACCAAGTTTAAAAATCAATTGGTTTTGGGTACCGACAATGGTTTGTGTTTTATGGATTTAAAAACACAAAAAGTTACCAATTTTAATTTATACAATGGATTGATTGATGAACACATCATTGCCTTGTACAACCAAAACAATCAAAGCATTTGGATTGGTACCAGCAGCGGTTTGCTGAACTTCGACGGTAAAAATTTTAATTATTTCAACATCAATAAAGATGTGAATTCAAATCAAATTCGCTCCATTTTTAAAGACCGTGAAGACAATATGTGGTTTGGTACAAACAATGGTTTGTATAAATACCGCGATCAATCTTTCACCACCTTCGATAAAATTGCGGGTTTGGGTAATTCTTTCATTTTTCAAATTTTCAGAGACCGTAACAAAAATTTATGGGTGTGTTCGCAAAACAATGGCATTTACAGTGAATCAGAAGGTTTCTTTAAAAATTATTCAAGAAAAGACGGATTAAAATCAAACACTAGCCATTCGGGTTTACAAGATAAACAAGGCCATATTTTATTTGGGATGGCCAATGAATTGGTGGAATTTAAACAAGAGAAATTTCACAGCATTCCTTTGCCAAAAGAAAGCAAAGGGCCTTATGAGGTAATGTATGAAGCCAAAAGCGGCTTGGTTTGGTTGGGCGGATCAAACGGCATTGTGTCTGTGGAATGGCACAACGGCAAAGCCCTTACACATTTTTATCCAATTTTGTCAAGCGGAGATTTTGCTGTGTATGGATTTTGTGAAGACGAGGAAAATAATTTGTATGTCGGCACTTTTAAAAATGGCTTACTTAAATTTAAAGACGGACGTTTTCAGAACCTAAGCATTACCAACAAATTAAATGAAGAAAACTTTTTCACGATTCGTTATTACAAAGGCCACATCATTGCTGCCTCTTTAAATGGTTTGTTGGTTTATAATTTGAAGAGCCATCAGTTAAAACGTATCAATGATTTCGATGGTTTAAATTCTGAATTAATTTATTCCATCGAATTTACCGATTACAAAAACGCATTGTGGATAGGCACCAATCAAGGCATCAATAAATTAAATTTATACAAATATTTCAATGAAAATAAAATTGAAATCAGTTCGTTCGGCAAGCAGGAAGGATTTGCCGGTGTAGAATGCAATTCAAATGGCATATGGGAAGATGAGGACGGCACCGTATG
>JBAXXZ010000300.1:0-3714 GCA_037127575.1 Bacteroidota bacterium
GCTTGGAAGCACTCGGTTTGTGGCACAGCAACTGCTTCCAACATTCCTTCTTCACTTACTTCACTCATTTCGCCTTCAACCATGGCAATATCAGTTGCAGATGCTGCTACAATCATATCGATGGTGCTGCCTACTAATTGCGATTTAGTTGGATTGATCACTAATTTACCATCCACTTTTGCTACACGCACTTCGCTGATAGGGCCGTTAAATGGGATATCACTTACTGCAATAGCTGCAGAAGCGGCTAAACCAACCAATGCATCGGGCATGTTTTCTTTATCTGAAGAAATAAGCGATAACATCAATTGTGTATCGGCATGGTAATCCTCAGGAAATTGCGGACGTAAAGCACGGTCAACAATACGAGAAATTAAAACTTCATAATCTGATAATTTGGCTTCGCGCTTAAAAAAACCGCCGGGAAAGCGACCTGATGAGGCGTATTTTTCTTGGTAGTCAACTGTTAAAGGTAAAAAGTCAACCCCTTCTTTGGCATCCTTGTTGCTAACAATAGTGGCTAAAATCATGGTGTCGCCTAAGCGAACAACTACTGAGCCATCGGCTTGTTTTGCGAGTTTACCTGTTTCTAATGAAATGATACGGCCATCGCCAATATCAAAACTGTGTGTGATTCCTGTTTGTGACATGTTTTTTGTTTTAATGTTCTGACGTTTTCAGAACGGTTTATATTTTGTTGTTTTTTCTGTTTTATTCCGATTTAATTCATCCTTGCTTTAACAAAAAAGGCACTTCGATGTGATTCGAAATGCCCATTTTTAAATACATTTGCCGACAATTATTTACGGATGTCTAATGTTTTAATGATCGCTCTATAGCGCATTAAATCATTTTTCTTTAAATAATCTAACATGGCACGGCGCTTACCAACTAAATTTAATAATGCACGTTGTGTACCAAAATCTTTTTTATTACTTTTTAAATGACCTGTTAAATGGTCGATGCGTAAAGTGAATAATGCAATTTGCGATTCAGAAGTACCGGTGTTTTTTTCGTTTCCACCGTGTTTCTTAAAAATTTCTTTCTTTACTTGAGATGATAAATACATTCTAATAATTTTTTTTCAGGTTGCAAATATAAGCACTTTATGGTAATTGCCAAATTTTATTCAGTAATTTTTCGGCCTAAATACCCGAAAAAGGACAGATTTGACAAGGTTTCATGAATTTTAGCTTTCTTAAGGTCTATTTTTTAGCATCTGCCAAAAACTGGGCCAAGCCGATGTCGGTTAAAGGATGTTTTAGTAAAGCTGTTATGGCACCTAATGGACAAGTTACCACATCGGCGCCAATTTTTGCGCACTCAATAATGTGCATTGGATGACGCACGCTGGCTGCTAAAATTTGTGTTTCGTAACCGTAATTATCGTAGATCTGACGTATATCTTCAATGAGGGTTAAACCATCGGTGCTAACATCATCTAATCTGCCAATAAATGGTGAAACGTAGGTTGCGCCTGCTTTGGCTGCCAATAAAGCTTGTCCTGCCGAAAACACCAAAGTACAATTGGTACGAATGCCTTTTTCGGTAAAATATTTAATGGCTTTAATCCCTTCTTTAATCATCGGAATTTTCACCACAATTTGATCGTGCAATGAAGCCAAAATTTCGCCTTCTCTAATCATGCCTTCGTAATCGGTTGCAATTACTTCGGCACTAACATCGCCATCCACAATGTGGCAAATATTCACATAGTGTTTTAAAATGTTGTCTTGCCCCTTAATGCCTTCTTTGGCCATTAATGATGGATTGGTTGTTACGCCATCAAGCACACCTAAATCTTGTGCTTCCTTAATTTGAGCCAAATTGGCCGTATCGATAAAAAATTTCATAGTATTATTTGAGCCCCAAAGGTAATGGAATGCTTTAAACTGTCATTAAAATTGTATTAACATTTTGGTGGAAATTGTACTTGGAGCAGACACTCGGATGGATTACATATTGTTTCATTAAAAAATTTTAGCTTCTTTAAATATAAATTCTCTGACAATTTATACCATATGAGCAGAGAAGGTCGCGCCAGGGATATGAAGGGCTTGGTTCTTTTTAGCGCTTGTCTCTTTAGCGCAAAAAAAACCGAGGCGATAGCCGAGCCCGCAATAGCCCGTTAAGGCGCCCAAATAAATATACTAGTCCTTAATAAACCGAATAGATTGAAAGACCAAATCGTGGTGATTCAGCATTACAAAATAAAAACCTTTTGGTAGGGCAGAAACTCCCACTTTTTGATTCGCAGATAAAGTACCTTCAAGCATTTTTTTACCAAATGAATCAAAAATAGTGTAGGCCATTACCTCACTGGATTCGAATTCAAAAATTAAAAATTCATGACTCGGACTCGGGTAAATTTGAATTTTTCGGGAATCTAAAATGCTTTTAATGCCTAAACAATCATCAACAATAAATATAGTATCTGCTTTACAACCGTTGTTCAAGTCTTTGGCTGTTAAAGTATAAACGCCTGGAGCCTTAGCGTTATAAAAAGATAATAAGCTTTGGTTAGGCCATGGAGCCGGCGCCTTCCAAAGGTAACCGATAACGGGTAGTGAGGTTGTAAAAATAGTGTTGGTTGGTATTCCAGTTGAACTCACAGTGTTTAAGACCATACTTGGTGTTAAACAGGCGCGAATTGTACTTCCGCTTGAAAATATTCTCGCCAGTGGCGGGAATAAATTTTGATAGATCTGCAATGTTGAATTCATTTCGCAAAGATTGCTATTGTCAATAAGCGTCAAGGTGCCACTTAAGGCAATTGAATTGGTAACTGCCAATGAGTTAGTGCCAACGGCTATGGTGTTGCTTGTTAAATTTTGAATTGAACCTAAACCATTCACTTGGTATGCCCACTTGTATGTAATGTTAGGTGTTTGGCTATATGGTTTGAGGATAACCGTTGGGTAATCACAATCAAGAACATTCCGTGGAATATTTACAGAATCTAAAACCGGTACAATGGTATTTTGCAGCACGGTGAATGGTAGTCTGTTTGTGCAACCGCTTCCATTCTCATAAACAATGGCTAAATAATGACCAGTCGCATTCAGCGTGTATGTTGAATTTGGGCTTAATGGACCGCTAACCAGGCTTGAAGCACCCGGTGGAATAAGCGTAAAAGTTAATAGGGCTCCCGGAGTACCCGCTAGAACATTAATAAAAGTGACAGATGAAACACTTGATGTGCTATGCCTAATGTGTAACCAGCAGGACTGCTATTTAAATTAAATGTTGGATAATTAGTTGAACTGATGACTGTAAATGTTTTATAAGTACTGCAACCATTGCTTAGGTTAGTAACAACTGTTGAGTATGTTCCCGGTGAATACGCGGTGTAAAAATTTATTGCTGAATTAAAAATACTTGTTCCACCCAATGGTGAAATTACTTTGGTTATCAAATTATTGCTTGGGTTACTGCTGTTAAGAGTAAATACAGGAGAAGGTCCTAAGCACGAAATAATGGCACTACTTGGCGTTGTAGCATATATTGGATTTACCGTGTCGACCAATACACTTAATGATTTGGTGGAAGTGCAACCTGAATTGGTGTTTGTTGCAGTGCACATAATAACACCTGAATTTGCAGAATTTATGACCACTGAATGATTTAAGATGGGTGTAAAAGATGTAGAAGACCAAGTATACGTTAAGTTAGGGTTGTTTGTTGACAAAGTGAGATTTGGCTGAGAACAAGTAA
>JBAXXZ010000301.1:0-3709 GCA_037127575.1 Bacteroidota bacterium
GCTATATACCACGGCATTTGTACTGCTGCGACCAACTTCAAGGGCCCCACCCTTTGTATAATAACCACAATATGATGATACCGATGTAATAATAAATGCAAATACAATCGATTTGGTAAATGCATAATACAATTTCCATGGTTGAAAAGAATATTGGATGCCATAAATATATTGGTATGGTGTACATGCTTCGGCCGATACACCCATAACATAGCCGCCGTAAATTCCCAAAAACATACTAATGGCTGTTAAAAACGGAAATATGATAACGGCAGCAGCCACCTTTGGGAAAATTAAATAACTGGCCGAATTAATTCCCATAATTTCAAGCGCATCAATTTGTTCAGTAATGCGCATGGCGCCAATTTCAGAAGCAATGTTTGAACCTACTTTTCCCGCCAAAATTAAACACAAAATGGTTGAACTAAATTCTAAAACCACACTTTCGCGGGCCGTAAAGCCTACTGCATAAATGGGCACCCAAGGACTTTCAAATCCAAATGCGGCTTGAATGGTGATGATGCCACCCATAAAAACTGAAATAATGGCCACAATCGGCAATGAACTGATACCAATATTGTCGATTTCAAAAATAATTTGGCGTAAATACACCCTATACTTTTGTGGTTTCTTAAAAACCAAACGCATTAACATAAAGTACTGACCAATATAATAGAGTGGTTTCATTCGAGAAGCCTAAATTAATAATTATTCAATTATATTTGTGATAAGATATGATTAAAAGATTTTTACTCCTGAGCCTATCATTCGTTCTGTTTTCAGGCATCTGCAGCGCATGTAACATGAAAAAAAATAAGTGCGACACTTGCCCAAGTTTTTCTAAAAAAAGACATTAAGTTTTAATAGCCAATTTCGGCATGTAATCCAACCCCTATCGAAGGCAGTTTCTCCCATTTATCCTGGCTGGCGTTTTTAAAATATGTTTGGCTGCCAATTAATTTAGAAGAAAACATCACTTTATGCCCATTTTTTAAGGCTTTAATCCACTCAATAGAAATGTAAACATCCTCATCGGTGTAAATGAAAAATGGCGTTAAGTCCAATTCAATAAAGCAAGGCATTTGTTCAACATGAATAATCACATTTTCTTTTAAGATGTTTTCGCCGGGCTCACCATTTTTCGACACCTTATAAACGTTAAATCTAAAAGCAGGGTTTTCCTTGTCGTTTGAGATGATGTTCACCATAAACTTTCGCAATTGTGTGTTCTTGTGCTTAATATTGAGTTTTACTGCAAGTTCGGTTCCCAAATTATTTGTTGTAAACCCGGCCGACACATGTTCGGTGCGGGTATCATTCCCAACAATTTTAAACTTGGCTTTTTTCGACGTAACGCTTACCTCATTCAAACTAATTGCAATGGGACTCAAAAACACGCTTGTCAATTTTTGCAAATCACTTACGTTAAAATTTTTTGTTTTGTATCCAATCATTGAAATTCTCAAAACATGTTTTGTTAAACTATCAGGAACAGTCAACACAAATTCTCCCTTTTCATTGCTTACCGTACCAACGCCTTTATTTAAAACACCAATATTAGCAAACTCAATGGCCTGTTTACTGATGCTGTCAATTAGCACCGCCCTTAAGGTTTGTTGCGCCGATAAAACGTATCCAAATACAATGAATAAAAAAATGAGTTTTTTCATGATTAATATTTTGCGCCGCTCACACCTATATTTTCAATAGGATGCCATGTGGTTTTAATTTCTTGTAAGTCCAATATTCTGTAAGGGTCTTGCGCCGATTCCTTCATAAAATCTAATTGCCAATAAAAAAACCGTTTCACGTTACTCGCACAATTCGCCTGAATTGTTTTTAGATGCTCGGTATTATTTCCGCAGTATACCAGGGCATTTACATCCATGTGCGATGCAAAATGGCTGTGCAATTCATCGGTTGATCCGGTTAAAATGTTCACCACACCTGCCGGTAAATCGGAAGTGGCAAGCAATTCGGCAAATGTAACAGCACAGAAAGCTTGCGTGTTGGATGCTAAAACAACACAGGTATTTCCTCCTGCAATAATAGGTGCAATGGTAGTTATGAGTCCCAACAAAGGAAATTTTTCAGGGGCAATAATTGCCACAAGGCCCATGGCTTCAGGTACCGAAAAATTATAATGTGAAGACGCAACGGGATTAACTGAACTAAATATTTGTTGAAATTTATCGCACCAACCAGCATAATAAACCAATCGGTCGATACTCAGGTCTACTTCTTTCTGTGCCGAAAGTTTTGTTGCGCCCATCATTTGCATTTCATGAATGAATTCAACTTTTCTGCCTTCCAGCATTTCGGCCATGCGGTACAAAATTTGTGAACGATTAAAAGCTTTTTTTTCACTCCAACCGCTAAAAGCCGCTCGAGCCGAAACCACCGCATTTCTAAAATCTTTGCGTGAACTTAAACACAAATTGGCAAGTGCCTTGCCTTTTTTATCCAGTATTTGATAATACCTGCCACTTTCGGTTCGTGGAAACTGACCGCCAATAAATAACTTATAGGTTTTTAATACCTCAATCCTTGCCATATAATTTGCTTAAGGTAAAATTAGTCAAATGCCGCTAACTAAAAAGGGACAAAACTCAAGCCGAGCATAAAACTGAAACGTTGACTTGGATATCGCTCCCAACGGTAATAACGTTGACTGGCAATATTATTAAACCGTGCAAAAAAACTAAGCATTTTGGTGTATCTGTATTCAGCTTCCAAATTAATATCTGCCCATCCATTAATTAATTTTGGCTTTGTAATATAATTTAACCCGTCGCTTACCTGGGTATAAGCCCATTGATTTCCCATAAAAAACAAATCAGCCTTCAGTAAAAATTTATTTTGCAAGTTATATACTCCCGAAGCGGTTAAACTAAAATCGGGTTTATGATATGCCCTGGTTAAATTTTTTGTCTTGTAATAAAAATAATTGGCGGTGAGCGACAAATTCAACTTTTCCTTAAACTGGTGTTTTAATTGCCCGCTCACATTCAATAAAGTTGCATTGTCGTATATCACCGAAAAACGATTGTACACACTATTTAAACCCGCATAGTTCATGACAAAAAAATGCAATGAATCAAACTGCGAATAAGTCACTTTAGCGTCATAAGATGTGCTGCTGCTTAAATTACCTTTTAATCCGCCGAACAAATTAAATTTATTGTTGGTGTTGCTATAATGTATGGTTGTATCAATAAACGGATTTTCCTTACTCAAAGTTTTTAAACTGTTTTTAATCAATCCACCATTCACACCTGCATATGGAATTAAAAACCCTTCATAAACGTCGTAATACGCGTTAAGCTGAGGATAAAAATAAAATTTTGTGCTGCCCTTAAAATTGTCGATCGTTCCTGCCAAACCAACATCAGCATGCCACTTCTTGCCATTGGCTTCAAACGATGGATTGATGGTCATGATTAAATCATTCAAAGTGTCGTGCCCTTGTTTGTGATTATAATAATCGGTTAAAAAATTGACGTTTAGTTTTTCTTTGTTCACGTACATGGTGCCCAATGCCTTTAACTTCACATTATTTTCGATTTCGCGATATAAATTTTGTAGGTTATAATATGATAATTGGATGTTGTGATTAATATGCGTGCTGTCGGTATAATGACTGATCAGTTGAATTTTTGGCTCAATCATTTGATACCTTTGTTTTGTAAAATCATTTTTTAAATGATTG
>JBAXXZ010000302.1:0-3703 GCA_037127575.1 Bacteroidota bacterium
CCCCATCAGCAATCATTAACACCGCTGTTTCTTTGCTAAAAGGAATAGGCCCTGGATAATGAAATTTATCTTCCGACAAAGCAGCACTTTCCCCTTCTTGTTTTTGAAAAAGTGTATAAAAATATTTAACCGAAGTGGTGCCGTGGTGGGTTCTGATAAAATCAATGATCTGCTCAGGTAATTGATGTTCCTTGGCCAACTCAACACCATGCAATACATGGTTTATGATAATTTTGGCACTCTCCATTGGGTTTAATTCTTGGTGCGGACTAAAACCATTGCTTTGATTTTCGATAAAAAAACTGGGATTTTTAATTTTACCGATATCATGGTACATTGCTCCGGCACGAATTAGCAAAGAATTACCGCCAATATAATAAATGGCTTCCTCCGCCAAATTGGCCACTTGCAAACTGTGTTGAAAAGTACCCGGCACTTCCTTCGAAAGTGTTCTTAATAATGGATGATTTAAATCGCATAACTCAAGCAACTTAAAATCAGAAATAAATCCAAAAAAACGTTCAGTTAAATAAATGATCGGATAAGCCAATAATACCAACATGGCACTGATACAAAATGGCACATAGGAGTTTAATTTAAATACCAAAACAGGACTAGAGAAACCAAATTGATAACTCACAAAAATTAAAACATTAAATACCAGCACCAATAAGGCAGCGTTTAATATTTGTTGACGCTTGCGCATCTCGGCCACGGCAAACAAAGTGCCAATGCCGGTAAGCAACTCTAACAAGATAAACTCAAGTTTATCTGCCATAAAAAAACTGCAGCACAATACCACCATTAAATGCGTAAAAAGGGCGGCCCTACTATCAAAAAACACCCTTACCAAAATTGGCACCAAAGCAAATGGCAGAGCCAAAATCATTAAACTGTATTGATAAAATACTGAGGTGCAAAATACCGAGGCCAACAACAACAAATATAAAAAGGCTACTTGTTTGTTTTGGCCAAATATGGAAGTTCTGAAAAATGCCAAAAACACCAGTAAAATCATACAAATGATAAAAACCAAAAACCACTTTGCCATAAATACCGAAAGCACAAATCCATCATCCTTATTTTGACTTACATAATATAGGTTAATTAGTTTACGTTTTTCTTCAGTAACGGGCTCCCCACGCTTAATCAATGTGCTGCCGCTTTTTAAAACACTTTTAAACAACGAAATTTGATCGAGCTGGTGAAATAAATACTGTGTGGTTTTTTCTTTATTGTAAAAGAAATTGATCACCAAAAAATCGAGGTAATTAAAGTTAGGGAACACCGGTGCCAAATCTTGTTTTAAACGCCCCGCAGCCTTTGAAACAGTATAAAAGTCAAAACAAGTCACCGCTTCGGCATAATTTCCCTCTATAATGTAAACCGATTTTTCACACATCGAATCCACAACTTCAAAAATGCCTTTGCGATAAATATCTGCCATTAAAGGCAAAAATTCATCGTAAATTTTGGGATCTGAATCTTTCAACAAGTCCAGTTGACGGTCTTTTTTGCTATTCTCAACCGAATTGTATTCAAAAAATAAAGGTGAATCTCCCGCAATTTTTTTCCGCTCCTCGGCAATTTCCTCTTTCGATTTTTCAATGTAAAAATCATTGTCCAATACCAAATCACGGTATGGCCATACCGAAGTATAAGCATCAAGCTTATGGCCTTTCACTTCCCTGTTTGGTAACATAAAAGCCACCAAATAAGAAACCACAAACACCATGCTTAACTTAAATGCCAAATTGTGTTTGGCTCTAACTATTTCAAACAGATTCACAGTACAAAGAAAGAATTTACAAACGATTAATGGGTTGTCACAAATATACTTTATAAACAAGCCATGTTGAATACATTTTTTCCACAATTCTTGCCAGTCTTAAACAAAAAAGATTTTTCGATTTTATCACTGAATTCAATCAGCATGATGGCCTAAAAAAAACAATGCAACAATATTGGATTAAGCATAAATGCCAAATACAACCGGAATTTTATGCATCTCCGGTTTCCTCATTTTTTTCCACTCGGCAATACTGGTGCTGTAAACAAATTCTTTTTCACCACTTAAATCCTTGCCCACAAATAACAAGGTTGTGGCATTTAATGTGCTTAAAAGCAAATCAAAAATCTGTTCATTACGATAAGGTGTTTCAATAAAAAACTGTGCTTGTTTTTCACGTAAAGCCATCATCTCCAATTCCTTAATCCGCTTCACTTTCGGTGTCCGTTCAATTGGCAAATAACCCACAAAGGCAAAATTTTGTCCGTTAAAGCCACTGGCCATAATGCTGAGCACAATGGCACTCGGACCACTAAGTGGTATTACCTGAATCCCTTTTTGATGGGCTAACTTTACAAGTTCAGCACCAGGATCGGCAATAGCAGGACACCCCGCATCACTCATCAATCCCACAGAATGGCCGGCCAAAAGTGGCGCCATGAATCCATGAACAGATTTTTCTTCGCTGTGTTGGTTGAGTTCTTCAATCTTTGCCAATTGAATATCAGGATAAGAAAAACGCTTCAAAAAAGCCCTAGCCGTTTTGGCATTCTCCGAAACAAAATACTCCAAATGCCTAATCAATTCCAAATTTTTACCCGGAATATGATCCAACTGCTTACTATCACTGATTGGAACCGGAATTAAATATAATTTTCCTAAATGTATCACTGTGTAATATTAATTAAAATACTGTTTCTTTGCATTTAAATTATGCTTGGATTAAAACTTGCCACCGACCCAAAATGGGTGAACATAGCCGAACAAAATTTGTCAGAAATTTTAACTGACCATGCTTACTGCGAACAAAAAGCCGCCAGCAACGCCATCAGCATTGTGCTTGGATGGCCCCAACACGACGATTTGGTGCGCAGTATGCTCAGCATTGCCAAAGAAGAATTAACACACTTCGAAATGGTTTTCGAAAAAATTAAAGCCCGGGGTTATACCCTTGGTTTTGAAAGAAAAGACGATTATGTAAACGAATTGTATAAATTTATGCGCAAAGGCCACAAGCGCCCCATTGTGCTCATCGACCGTTTATTATTCGCCGCCATGATAGAAGCCCGCAGTTGCGAACGTTTTAAAATTCTGTCATCTGAAATTGACGACAGTGAACTGCGCGATTTTTACCGCGACTTAATGATCAGCGAAGCCGGCCATTACACCACCTTTTTAAACTTCGCGCGAAAATATGGCGATGCACACGAAGATGTTAATAAACGCTGGCAACAATGGCTCGACTACGAAGCCGATATCATCACAAAATACGGCACCAAAGAAACCATACACGGCTAAACCATGCAATACAAGAATTTTCTCATCATTCAAACTGCTTTTATTGGCGATGCCATTTTAGCCTCTAGTTTGCTTGAGAAATTACACAGTCAATTTCCACAAGCCAAAATCAGCATCCTCGTGCGCAAAGGCAGCGAAGGCCTTTACCAAAACCATCCTTTTTTACACGAACTTTTAGTATGGGATAAACAAAATGATAAATTAAAAAATTTAATCCGACTGCTTTTTCAAATCAGAAACAATAAATACAATTGTGTTGTAAATTGCCACCGTTACGCCAGCTCCGGCCTATTAACAGCATTTTCAGGGGCCAAACACAAAGCAGGTTACAAACAAAATCCTTTTTCTTTTTTGTTCAACACCACAATAAAACACGATATCTTAATCGGTCAACAC
>JBAXXZ010000303.1:0-3701 GCA_037127575.1 Bacteroidota bacterium
TGTAAAGCCAGTTTATTTGAATGGCCACATAATTCACATAATAGGTTTCTCCATCCAATTTCACCCACCTAAAATAATATTGCAATAAACACAAACCAATTCCAATAACATTGCCCCAAATTAATCCTTTACCAATGAGACGATAGCTAATGCGTAAAAAAATATTGCGCACCGATGGATTCGACATCCCCAGTGCCTTTAACAAACCAATCATGTTGGTACGCTCTAAAATTAAAATCAACAAGGCTGTAATCATATTAATGGTAGCCACCAATATCATTAATACAACAATAATCACCCCATTCACATCCAATTTCTCTAACCAAATAAAAATATTGGCGTAAATCTCCTTCACACTATTCACACTGTACTTATACCCCATTAAATTCTTTAGCACCTCCAAGTTGGCATCAATGTTTTCAAATCGCTTCAACTTAATTTCATAATTGCCCACCATACAAGAATCCCAGTAATTTATTTTTTGCAAATGCCGAATATCAACAAGACTCAATTTTTCGTCAAAATCGGTAAAATCAGTTTTAAAAATGCCACATACACTAAATTTCCTGCTTCTTTGCTCCGATTGCCGAATGGTTAATCCGCTTGCCGAATCAATAACATTGTGCTGCGATAAAAAATAAATCGATACTTTGTCTTGCAATTTTAAATTCAATTTATCCGCCAAACTCTGTGAAATAAAAATATCCTTCCCGGCCTCCGCACCATTTAAATCAGGTAATTTACCCGAAACAAGATGTGCCTTCAAAAAGCTAAAATCATAATCCTTATCAACGCCCTTTAATAACACGCCTTCATTCTCTGTCTCTGTTTTTAATAAACCATTCTTAAATGTGGTGGCTTGAACATGCTGCACAAAATCAAAGGATTTAATTATTGCTAAACTATCTTTCGATATCCGAATGGGTTCAGGTTCATTACCAGGGTTAATTGTTACATTGCTAATGGCTATGTCGGTGGTTAAACCCGTAATCCGTTGCGTGATTTCATTTTTAAAGCCCAATACAATACCCACAGTTAAAATCATCACCGCCATTCCAATAGAAATACCAATAATGCCAATTTTCACAATAGGCTTCGAGATATTACCTTTGTTTTGCTTAGATTTAAAAATTCGATCCGCTATAAATTTTACTGCACTCAATGCTAAAGATTAAAGAATACAAAAATAACATTTTGCTTCTCAAACTCCTTTGTTTGTTTTGTTACTTATTACCTGCCCAATCACAATCCCCCCTCATCCTCAATTATTCGAGCGTTATTTGCGGTAACCAACAATTCGAATCCTATGTTCCCCTCCTAAAAAATAAACGGGTTGCTGTTTTAACCAATAACACCGGCTTGGTAGGAACAACCAGCATCGTGGATACATTGTTAAAGCTCAATGTCAAAATTGTAAAAATATTCGGTCCCGAACATGGCTTTAGAGGCAATACTGAAGCCGGCGAAAAAGTGAACCACCACAAAGATGCCAAAACAAAATTACCGGTGATTTCACTTTATGGCAAAAACAAAAAACCAAGTAAAGAACAATTGAAAAATGTCGACATTTTAGTCTATGATATCCAAGATCTTGGTGTTCGCTTTTACACCTATATTTCTACACTCACATACGCCATGGAGGCCTGCGCCGAAAACAACATCAGTTTTTTTGTGCTCGACCGTCCAAATCCTAACGGTTTTTATATTGACGGACCAGTTCTGAAAAAAGAATGGAAAAGCTTTTTGGGTTTACACCAAGTACCTTTGGTATATGGCATGACCTGCGGCGAATACGCCAAAATGGTAAACGAAGAAGTATGGCTAAAAAATGGCTTGAAGTGTAAACTAACCGTTATCCCTATGCAAAACTACAAACGCGATGCCTCTTACACGTTACCTGTTAAACCCTCCCCAAACATTCCAAATGCAGCGGCTGTTTTATTGTATCCTGGCTTAGGGCTTTTCGAGGGCAGCCTCATCAGCCTTGGCAGAGGCACACCTTGGCCGTTTCAAGTAATCGGCCACCCTGCCTATTCTGATACCACTTTTGCATTTATGCCAAAACCTAGCAGTATTTCATCAGCACCTAAATACCTGAACCAAAAATGCAACGGAATCGACCTCCGCAATAACAATTACATAACAAATCACCCACGAAAAATCAATATCCAATGGCTCATTCAATTTTACAATGATTTAGATCGCAACGACTTTTTTGACGACAATTTTAATTACCACGCCGGCAATGCCGAATTAAAAGAACAAATTAAAAACCGCATGCGAGAAGCCGACATTCGCCAATCATGGCAAGATGACATTGAAAAATTTAAACTGATTCGAGAAAAATATTTGATTTACCCTGACTTTAACTAGTATTTGTGAAGCAAAGCGAACACTTTTTTTATGCTTAACCACCAATAAGCGAAAGCATCTTTCACCTATCATTTAAAGTCAATTTAGCCTATTCGCTTAACAAAGTTGATTTGGTGAAGGTTTGAAATTTAATTTTAAATTCTATCAAACATAAAAATTAACATTTTTAAAAATTACTCCCTAAAAATAAAATAAAAAATGAAATAAAAAATTGGGAGTTGCTGCCAAGAAACCTATTTTTGTAAGTCTTTAAACAATATACATGGCTAATTTCGACTTGGTAATGCCCAAAATGGGCGAAAGTGTAGCAGAAGCTACAATCATTAAATGGAGTAAAAATGTTGGTGATAAAATTAAGGTGGATGAAACCGTTCTTGAAATTGCCACCGATAAAGTTGATAGCGAAATTCCTTCCCCTTTTGAAGGCACCTTGTTAAAGTGTTTGTTTAAAGAAGGTGATGTCGTACAAGTGGGAACCGTTATCGCCGTAATTGGCAGTGAGGCAAACGCCGCCGCACCAGAAGCACCAAAAGCTACACCTGTAGCCGAAACAAAAACAAACACCGCCGCGCCAATCCAAGCAGCCACACCAAGCAACCAAGATTTTAAAAATTCAGATAAATTTTACTCGCCTTTGGTGAAAAGCATCGCCAAAGAAGAAGGCATTTCCCTCAGCGAATTAGATAGCATTAATGGTACCGGACAAGATGGTCGCGTAACAAAAGCTGATATCTTAGCTTACATCCCTACCAGAGGTCAAAAAGCAGCCACTGCACCTGCCGCTGAAAAAACCGCTCCTGCAAAAACTGAAAGCAAACCCGCTGCAACAATTCATGCCGGCGAACACACCATATTAATAAGCCGCCCTGCTGTAGCAGTTGGCGCCGGTGATGAAATCATCGAAATGGACCGCATGCGCAAAATGATCGCCGAAAACATGGTCATGAGCAAACACGTGGCCCCACACGTCACATCATACGTTGAAGCCGATGTAACCAACATGGTAATGTGGAGAGACAAAGCCAAAAAAGAATTCGAAAAACGTGATGGCGAAAAATTAACCTTCACCCCTCTCTTCATCGAAGCTGTTGCCAAAGCCATTAAAGATTTTCCTTTAATCAACGTGTCGGTCGATCAAACACAAACAAAAATCATCAAACACAAAAATATCAATATTGGTATGGCTGCTGCTTTACCCAGCGGTAACCTCATTGTGCCGGTAATAAAAAATGCCGACGAGAAAAATTTATTGGGCATTACCAAAAATGTAAACGACTTAGCAAACCGCGCGCGCGCCAACAAATTGGTGCCCGACGAAATTCAAGGTG
>JBAXXZ010000304.1:0-3699 GCA_037127575.1 Bacteroidota bacterium
GATCCCGCTGGGATTCGAACCCAGGACCCCTACATTAAAAGTGTAATGCTCTACCGGCTGAGCTACGGAATCATCTCACTTTTTCGCAGGAACCGTAACATTTACATGCTACATTTCGTGTGCGGGCCGACTTAAAAACTGTTCCTCTTAAATCGGGGTGCAAATATAGTAGTCTTATCTTCACTTGCAAAATATTTTTTGGAAATATTTTTTATGTAATTTTCTTGCCATAAACATAGTTTAATAAAATGATGGATACCGTTCCGGAAATAAAATTATTAAAGGGTTTCGCATCCCTGCAATTCGGCGCAGCCAAAGAGGCCGCCCACTTAGCTTTTGGCGAACCACAAGAAATTCAGGTGCTTAACGACGATATTTTAAGCAACAATACCTTGGTGTACCATTACTGGGACGAGGGTTTTTCGCTTTTTTTCGACATGAATAAAAATAACAGCTTCAGTAGCGTTGAAATTGATAACAAAGACACCCTTTTGTTCGATTTAAAAATTTTTAGCCTCAAAGAAAAAGAAATTATTCAGCTCATGCAGCAAAATGGTTACAAACTAAGCGATACCGAAGTGCACCAATGGGGCGAAAAACGGGTTAGTTTCGACGATGCCGTGTTGGATTGTTATTTCGAAAACAACAAACTGGCGTCGGTTAACTTTGGCTGCCACGAAGAAAAAACCGAATTTAAGTACTTCCCAAATTAAGCGTTCAAATTTGATCCTAAAAATAAATTAGATGGAAAATCAAAACACACAAAATCAAACGCCGGATGCCGATAAACCTAAGGTAACAGGCATTGGCGGCATTTTTTTCTATTCCGAAAATATCCATGATGCCAAAGATTGGTACAGCAAAAATTTAGGGCTCGAAATTAACGATTGGGGTTCGGCGAGTTTTGAAACACGCGATTTGCATCAGCCCGAACGCATTCACAACCTGCAATGGTGCCCCTTTAAAGCCGGCGATGCCTATTTTGCCCCATCACAAAAACCTTTTATGATCAATTACAGGGTGCAACACATTGAAGCACTGGTTGAACAGCTAAAAGCCAGTGGCGTAAACATCCTCGACGAGATTGTGGCTTACGATTACGGCAAATTTGTGCACATTATGGATAACCAAGGCAATAAAATTGAACTTTGGGAACCGGCCTGATGCCGTTAATTCAGCGCACAACAATGAACATAGGACATTGATCAATGATCATTGAACCCGCCTTATCACTTGTAAAAGCGCCTTTTTATCAACAAACCGAATCATACAGAACTTTTTATTTTCGAAAGTGGGGGTATTAAATTACACTTCCTTCAATTAAAAGCAGTTTAGAAAATATTAAACTACGCATTGCGCGAGGGATTGTAATGGAGGCAAAGGCAGGCTTTTGCGTGATGCCTGTTGGGTAAGGAGGTTCCGTTGCCCGGCGCGGAAACCCCGCAGCCCTATAGGCACAGCAAAAGCCAAGTTTGCCGCAATGGAAAGCCCGGTTACAAAACCAAATAAGGCTTGTGTTGTTTGATTTTTGGTTTTGTAACGCGCCCAAAAAAGTTTGATATCCAGAAAAAAATCGCAAAAAAAAGCCCGCAGAATCAGGCTATTTTTAAAATATGGGTATAAAAGGTTTTACCACTTGTAGGCTTTCACCACATCCACAAACAATTTTACTTTTTCCTTATCAATATCGGGGTACAAACCGTGTCCCAAATTACAGATGTATTTGTTTTTGCCAAAGCTTTGCAACATGCTGTGGGTTTGGGCCACAATGGTTTTTTCATCGGCGTATAACAAACATGGGTCGGCATTGCCTTGCAGGGTTTTATTTCCTGCTTCTGCGCGGGCTTTAATGGGGTCAATGGTCCAATCGAGGCCTATGCTGCGGCACGATGTAGCCGCAATGTTTTGAACGGCATAGTGGGCATCTTTGGCAAAAACGGTGGTGGGCGCCAAAGGACTTAAGGCATCGGTAATTTGCGCAATGTATTTTAATGAAAACTCATAATACATTTTTTCGCTCAACACACCGGCCCATGAATCAAACACCTGGATTAAATCGGCGCCGGCTGCCACTTGGGCTTTTAAATAGTTGATGCTACTATCGGTAATTTTTTGCAATAGGGCATGGGCCAATTCGGGTTGGCTGTACAAAAATTGTTTGGCTTTGCTAAAGGTTTTGCTGCCACCACCTTCAACCATATAGGCCATAATGGTCCAGGGTGCGCCGCAAAAGCCAATTAAAGGCACCCGGTTATTGAGTGTTTTTTTGGTGAGTTGTATGGCTTTAATCACATAATCTAAATCGCCGGCATCGGCAATTTTTAAAGCATCGATATCGTGTTTGTTTTTAATGGTGTTAGGAAAATGCGGACCTCTGGCTTCAATCATTTCGTATGGCAAGCCCATGGCTTCGGGGATGACCAAAATGTCGGAAAAAATAATGGCGGCATCTACCCCTAAAATATCAACGGGCTGCACACTCACTTCGCAGGCCAATTCGGGATTTTTGACAAATTCAATAAAATTTTTGGCCCTTGACCTGGTGGCGCGGTACTCGGGTAATACACGTCCGGCTTGGCGCATGAGCCATACCGGGGCTCTTTCAACATCTTGGCCTTGGGCCGCTTTTAATAATAGATCGTTTTGTAACATGGCGCAAATGTACGGCATTTTTAAAATTTAGTATTAACACCATTCCCCGCATTTATTTGTCAGACTCTGAAAAGCGACTTAAATTGCAGGGTGATTATGAAAAAATTAGTTCTATTCTTAGCATGTGGTTTTGGCTTGATAGGCCAAGCGCAGGTGCATTATTGTGCCAAGGCCAAGCAAGGCGCCATGGCCCGTTCATTATCGTTGCAAAATCAGGCATCGGCCAATTCGCTGCAATTAGTGCATGAAGCCAAATACGATGTAAAATTTGTGCATTTGAATTTGAATTTGGAGCGCATCAATAAAAATGTGAGCGGTTATGTAAAAACCGTTGCCACAGTAACGGCCAGTAGTTTAGATACTTTTCAAACGCTCTTGCATCAAAACCACAGTGTTGATTCAATTCGTTTTAATGGGGCTTTATTGGGTTTTAGTCGTCAGGACAGTATGGTGAAAGTAAAAATACCAACGCCGCTTACTAACGGTTCGAGTTTTACTGTAAATGTGTTTTACCATGGTATTCCGCCGGTGGGCGGTTCGGCCATTGGCAGCGGTTTTAGTAATGGTACCTCGGGTTCATGGGGCAACCAAGCCACCTGGAGTTTAAGTGAAAGTTTGGTGGCTTACCATTGGTGGCCTTGTAAACAGATACTCACCGATAAAATTGATTCGAGTTGGGTGTTTGTAACCACTGATTCTACAAATAAAGTGGGTTCAAATGGTTTATTAAAAAATGTGGTAACGGTGGGCAATAAAAAGCGTTACGAATGGAAATCGAAAAAACCCATTGCTTATTATTTAATTTCGGTGGCAATTGCCAAATACAAAGAGTATAATTTGTATGCCAAGCCCATGTATTTGCCCAATGATTCAATTTTAATTCAAAATTACATTTATGATGGGGCCATTAACAATGCGGCTTGGATTAGTTCGCAAAAGGGTACTTTGAATAAAATGCCGCAGGTTTTAGAATTTGAAAGTAAAATGTACGGCATGTACCCTTTTTACAAAGAAAAATACGGGCATTGTATGGCGCCTTTTGGTGGA
>JBAXXZ010000305.1:0-3692 GCA_037127575.1 Bacteroidota bacterium
GGTAATGATCGAATCAAAAACAGCAGATCCGGTTGGATTACCAACATTATCGGTGTGCCCTTCAATTTCAATTTTAAGATTTGGATTTTCTTTTAAGTAATTCGCCAAACTTTCAATCACAATTTTACTGCCGTCAGTTAACTTATCGCTGTTGGTTTTAAAATAAATATAATTCAACACAAAACTGCTGCCTTGTTTTATTTTTTCCACCTCCAAATTCATCTCAATGGCTTCTGCTGTTGTTGAAACTGCACTCACTACTTGACTGTTAAAAGCCAAACTATCTTTTTTTACTGTCACCAAAGCTTTGGTATTTTTCTTGATGGCAAACATGTATTGGCCGCTGGCACTGTCAACCGTGGCCAATGACACTTTTTTGCTTTCTAAGTTTTTAATTTCCACAATGGCGCCGGTCACCGGCAAACTATCAGCCGATTTAATGGTGCCTTTTACAAATTCAATTTCTTGGGGTCTTGCTTCTTTGTATAATTCAAAACCAAACAAATCATAGCGCCCTACACCTTTGCCTTTTACAGCGCCTTCATCAAAACTAAAAAAGTAACCTGTTTTGGTGTCCTTACTTACAAAAAAACCTGTTTCGTCGGTAGCACCATTAATAGGCGAACCAATGTTTACAGGCTCTATCCATTCGCCTTTGTCATCTTTACGTGTGAAAAAAATATCTGTTCCCCCAAAACCATAATGGCCACCACCCGTATTACGATTAGGACCACTACTGAAATAAAGTGTTTCGCTGTCACTATGAATAAAAGGAGTTTTTTCATCGCCTTTGGTATTGATAGTTGGCCCTAAATTTTGTGGAATACTCCACTGCCCTGTTTTAGGATTACGAACCGTAAAATACAAATCAACGCCGCCATAACCACCCGGACGGTCACTGGCAAAATAAAGTGTAACCCCATCAGAAGCAATGGTAGGCTGTGAATCCCAGTATTTTGGATCATTTACATTTGGACTTAATTTTTTAATATCGCCCCAATCACCGTCAACAAATTCACTCACATAAATATCACAATTGGCTTGCATGCCACCTTCTTCTTTCATCATGGCGAAGTACAAACGTTTGTTATCGATAGAGATGCTGCAGCCGCCCTCGTTGTCATCGGGTTTATTAAAAGGATTTTCCATGGGTGCTCCTTCGTTAAATTGCCCGTTTTTGCCGCGCACTGCATACATAAAAACTTCGCGCTCTTGGTCGCTGGCATACACCTTATTCATGCTGTTTACAGGCATACGGCGCACAAAATAACAGGTCTTGTCATCCGGTGAAATATAGGCCAAGTATTCATCTCGCGGCGTTGAAACGCCTGTAATCACATGGGGATTAAACATCACATTGCGTTTTAATGAACTTTCCTTTTTAACCGATTTCACCATCATTTTGGCATTGTACATTTCACCGGCATATTCTGCTCCGAACTTTTTTGAATCGCCATCTTTAAAATCAATGAACTTTTGTAAATACTTCACTGCTGAGTCATTCATCAAACGTTCGTAATAATCAAAACCAATGTAGTAATATGGCTCGCTGTGAATATTAGGACATGAAGCGATGGCTTTATAAAAAAATGGCAGGGTGGGTGTAAAAGCCTTGCTCAATAATTTAGCGCGGGCAGCTAATTCCAGGCCCATGGCCAAATTGGCTTCTGCAAAATCAGGTTCTATTTCTAAGGCTTTTTGCAAAAACTCCAAACGTTCTTCTTTTTTGAATTTCTTACGGTTGGTGCCTTTTTCCCAGTTGCTGATGGCCTTTTTATTTAAATCGGTTTTGCATAAGGCAGTTTCAGCATTGTCATCTTGCGCAGGCAATGCGCAACACACAAAGGCAAAAGAAAAAATAAAAACAATTTTTTTCATAGAATGGTTAAAGACGCTTTTTGTTTAACTCTTGAATTGATCATATGAATCAAATGCCAATCAAGATAAACAAAGATAATTTGAAAGCCGATAAAATTGAAGGTATTTACAAAAGTTTAGAGACAGGTATTTGTTAAAAAACTTGAAGGCCTTTCTAGTCGCGAGAAATTTAATTTGCTCACAATCGAAAAATATTTTTAAATTTATATAAGTTTTCAATGCTCATCAACAATGCGCCATGAATTATCAATCAGACATAGCCATTGCAAAAAAAATAAATCCCCATTTAATTGAATTGACATTTTTGCAAGAGAACAAATCATTGAATTTAAGTGAAGTGCAATTTGGCTGGCTATTGGCCAATGATTTAGATCCTAAAAAAGAAAGTTGTATTATTTTAAAAACCGGGCACTGGACCTTATTGGACAAAGAAGCCGGTGAATATGTATTTGCAGAAATGAAATCTTGGCCGGCGGTGGCTATTTTGGTGCACAGTTCGGCGCAACGCATTTTGGGCTCAGTGGGCATTGGTTTAACAGGGCATTCACACAAACTCAAAGTATTTAGTGCTGAAGAAAATGCCTTGAAATGGCTGGATAAAATGATGAAACCCGCGTAAAATTTAACGCTCTTCAAATGATTGTGTTGAGATTTCTTTTCCTTTCTTTTTTTTCAATCCTTTTTATAACGGCTTGCCAAAGTCAACCAACTGCAACCGAGCAAGTCAAAGACCAACATACACCGCCTTGTTATATACAAATTTTGGGCACTTTACAAGATGGGGGATCTCCGCACGCCGGGTGTAAAAAAGCTTGTTGCGAAAAATTATTTGAACATCCCGATGCAAAACGATTGGTCGTTTGCTTGGGCTTAAGCGACAGGGAAAACGGCCACATGTGGTTATTTGAAGCCGGTCCGGATTTTAGTCGCCAACAAAAAATGATTAATGATCGTTTGTGTATGCCGCACAAAGAAAGTGTGGATGGTATTTTTATCAGCCATGCGCACATTGGGCATTATGCCGGATTGATGTATTTGGGTAAGGAAGCCATGGATGCAGCTGCCGTGCCGGTGTATGCGATGCCGCGATTAAAAAATTATTTGGAAAACAATGGTCCTTGGTTACAATTGGTGAAACGCAAAAACATTGATTTGATAGCATTACAAGCCGACAGCGCTGTAAATTTGTCAAATAATCTCAAGGTGATGCCAATGACTGTGCCACACCGTGATGAATTTTCGGAAACGGTTGGATTTAAAATTATTGGACCCAATAAATCAGTCTTGTTTATTCCCGACATTGATAAGTGGGAGAAGTGGAATAAGGACATTGTAGAAGAAATTAAAAAAGTGGATTATGCTTTTATTGACGGCACATTTTTCGATGCGGCAGAAATTAATCACAGGGACATCAAAGAAATCCCCCATCCATTTGTGATTGAAAGCATGCAAAAATTTAAGGATTTAAAGGTATCAGAAAAATCAAAAATTTATTTTATTCATTTGAACCACAGCAATCCCCTATTGGACAGCAGCAGCAAGGCTTACAAAGCAGTGAATGATGCAGGCTTTCATGTGGCAAAATTTAAAGAGATGTTTGGGATTTAGAATCACGGGCCGCTTGATTATTTGTTGTTTAAGTTTTTTCTGTAAATAAGTTATAGCTTTATCGAAATGCTTGTTTTTCGATTTGGTCTCGACTCCGCTCGACCTGACACCGTATGTCTCGACTCCGCTCGACCTGACATTCCCTGTCACATCGAGCGGAGTCGAGATGGACAGATACGAATAACATTCATTACACGGTCTCGACT
>JBAXXZ010000306.1:0-3686 GCA_037127575.1 Bacteroidota bacterium
GCTAATGCCTTTATTAATAATGTATGTCGCACTGGCTTTAGCGCGACGGTCGGATAAACTTAAATTATAAGAAGCAGTTGCGCGGCAATCGGTGTGTGAACCCAATTCAACCTCCATGCCTTTGTTCTCAAGCATGATGTTCACAATTTTGTCTAATTCCACAGCAGCATCTTTTCGGATGTTTGATTTATCGACATCAAAATAAATTGGTTTCAAATTTACCAAGGCGCCAATATCGATACCTACTTCAATTTTGGCCAATGAAATATCAAGATTCTCATGTAGATTAATATCACCTGCTTTATCCAGCACTTTTTCAAAATGCAATATTTTGCTTAAGTAACCTTCTTTTTTGATTTCGATGTTGTAACTTAAATTATCGCCCCATTTATTTTGATCGAGTAACTTTCTGTAATCTCCTGTAGGGCCAGTAACAAATTCAATTACTTTACCTGTTTCAACATCGGTAATTTTTACGTGAGCACCTTCAATTATTTGTTTTGATTTGTTATCAGTAATTAAAGCATACAAAGTGTAACCCGGATTTTTTTCCAATACCAATGTTACTTCTTTTTCATCGCTCGAATCGGGTAAAATATTTTTTCTATCTCCAAAATAACCCGACTTGATGCCGGTAACAATGAGTTCAGTTGGCTCAACCAAATCAAATTTAAAAGTGCCATCTTTTTTTGTGAATGTACTTAACAATGGTTCGGGACCATCACTATAAAGATTTACTACAGTGCCACCCAGTGCTTCGCCGTTTTTATCAACTGCTTTACCTTTTAAACGAACACCAAAATTAAATCCTTTATTTATTACTACACTGTAAATATCGTCGTCACCTTTACCGCCTTCACGGTTAGAGGCAAAATAACCTTTTTTGTGTTCTTTGTTCATGATGAAAGAAAAATCATCTTTCGAACTGTTTAGCGGCACACCAAGATTGATAACCTTCTGACTAATATGTTCACTCATTGGAGTCACAAACACATCTAAACCACCCAAACCCGGATGTCCGTCGGAAGAGAAAAACAACATGTCATCATCGTTCAAAAAAGGAAACATTTCATTGCCTTCGGAATTAATTGTATCGCCTAAATTAACGGGTGCCGACCAAGTGCCATCGCCTAAGCGTTCGCAACGGTACAAATCGGTGCCACCTTTACCACCCGGCATATCTGAGGCAAAATACAAAATGTGTCCATCCGCACTTAAAGCCGGTTGCCCAACCGAGTATTCTTTATTGTTGTATTGAAAAGGAGTGGCTTCGCTCCAAACGCCATCCTTGTCAGTTGATTCATAAAGTTCTAATGTTGTAACACCGTCGCTACTGTTTTCATTGTAATTATTTCTAGTATAAAAAACCACTTTACCATCTTCGCTATATGAAATAGGACCTTCATGGTATTTTCGATTAATTAAATTCAGGCGCTTGCTGTGTTCTAATTCAGCACTTTGTGAATCAACATCAGCAATGTACACATCAAGAAACGACAAATTATTACCATTCCATTTACGCATAGAAGCCGAAATATCGGCACGAGAAGACGTGTAAACCAATTGGTTTTTGTAATAAGCAGGTCCAAAATCTTGCTCTGCGCTATTGAGATCGAGATTTTTGATTTTGTAATAACCATTGTCAACCAAAAGAAATTGCAAATAATTTTTGTTTTTGTTTAGCTCAATCACACGCGAATCTGTGGCATTCATTTGTCCGTACAAAGTCATTTGTTCATCAGCCGCGGCATATTTACCATTCATTCTTAAAATTTGTGCGTAAGCCAAAACATCTGAAGCAGCTTTTTCGGGCATTAAAGCCAACTTTTCGTATTGGGTTTCGCACTTTTGGTACTGACCCAAACGCTTGTAACTTTCAGCTAATTCGCGTTGAATGGCTATTGGCATTGCTTTTCTGCCTTCAGCCCTTTCGATAACTTTTGAATAGCTGTAATGGTTGTAATCTTTTTCAACCTTTTTTGTTTGATCTTGGGCATAACTAAAAGCGCCCGAACAAGTGATGATGAAGATGATGATTAACTTTTTCATGATAAAGCGTTTTAAAAATAACGAGGAGATTTAATTTTTGATTTAGAGAAAGACACCAAATCGTATCGCAACATAATTTCGTGGCTGCCGCTATTGTATTTTCCTGTGGTGTTGGCCATCGACCAATCAAAGGCATAACCAATTGAGAAATTGTCGTTTACTTGGTAACCTAAAAGGGCGCCCACTGCATCGCCGGTGCGATACATGGCGCCTGCAGTAAATTTGTCGTAAAAAATAAAGTTGGCGGTTAAATCGCCTTCAATAGGTGCTGCTTCTGTGGCGCGAATAAACATGGTTGGTTTAAATTTCACACGGGCATTAAGTTTTAAAACAGTACCCATGATGAAATAAAAGTGGCGTTGTTCTTTTGATAAAACACCTAGCGAACTGCTCACCAATTTATTTTCCATCAATTTAGGCGTTGAAAATCCTGCGAAAAAACGTTCACGTGAATAGTACACGCCTGCTCCAACATTTGGCAATACCCTTTGGCTGTTGTCGGCAAAGGCATTGTCGTTTTGATTATCTAACTTTAAAGTATTGATGTTATTGGTATAAAAGTTTACCAATGCTTTTACACCAAAACTCAACTTTGATTTTTTATCCAAACGAATGTGATATGCATAGTCAAATGCCACAATGGTGCTTTTGGTTGGGCCAATTTTATCGTTCAATAAACTGATACCTGCTCCCATTTTTCCGTTATAGAAAGGGCTATGCATTGTAATGGTTTGATCATTTGGCGATCCGTTGAAACCCACCCATTGCGAACGGTGAATACCAGTTACGGTTAAAGCATCGCGGGTGCCTGCATAAGCCGGATTAAGCCAAAGTGTGTTGTACATGTAATGGGTATACATGCTTTCTTGTTGTGCCTTTAAGCCTTGGATGGCGAAAAGCAGAAGCGCTATTTTGAATGCTATTGTTTTCATAATGTCTTTTTTCAATGATCAATTTTTATTTTACGGCACGGTTCAGGTAAATGTATCCTTTGTGAATTTTGCCGTTTCCTAAGTCGAATACAAAGAAGTAAGTGCCTTCAGGCAGATCATCACTTCCGTAATGAATACCTTCCGAAACCTTACCATTCCAGGTGTTGTCGTATCCCTTCATTTTGTATACTACATTACCCCAACGGTTAAACATGCTTAACTCATTGTTAGGATATTTAGATAATCCGCGAATCACAAACAAATCATTAACCCCATCACCGTTAGGAGAGAAGCCTTGCGGAATACTGAATTCAACTTCAACAGAATCAATTTCTACAGCCGGAGCGAAATAAGTTACCTCATTTTCTCCGGTTTCGTTTGGATTACCGTTACCGTTAGGATCTGCGTTACTGCCGTTTTGACTGATGTCGATGCTTAATTGATGACCCAAGTTATCTTTTGTAATAGCAGTGGCGGTGTTAAATAAGCTGTTATTGCTGCTGCCATTGCTGCTGTAATTTACAGTTAAGGTGATGCTTTCTTTAGCGCCGGTATTCAGCGCATTATTACTTCCTAATAGATTGATAATGCTTTTACCATCATATGCATTGTTTAATGAGAGCAGTGCGCCGCTTTTTACACTCACCACAGTGAATGTTATTGGTGAAGGGAAAGTGGCCATTAAATTATCAATCACCTCAATAT
>JBAXXZ010000307.1:0-3684 GCA_037127575.1 Bacteroidota bacterium
GTATAAACACTGTGCAGGATTAGGGGATGAGTTTTTGGCCAACTTTGTAAATCCATATAAACTACCGCTTAAATTTGATTGGGATTTTGCAGGAATCAAAAAAACAGGCGGTCCTAAAGCCAGTCACACATTTACCCAGTCGGGAATTGTACCAATAACCTTAACAGTAACCAACACCGACTATGGTTGTAAATCGGTGTCGGTTAAAAACATGACAATTTTACCACTGCCTAAAGCCTTTTTACATATAGGTGATACCATTTGCCCGAACGATACCTTTGCCATTGTTGGCTCTGGAACAGCGGGGTTTGGCAGTTCGATGAAAGGGGTATTGAAGTATACCACGCATCAAGATTCGGTTAAATTTAATTCACAAAACACATTTACAACAATAGGTACAGCGAGCATCAGCACCACTTATTCATTGTCGATTGTTGACGATAACGGTTGTAAGAGTGAAGCAGCTGTTGATAGCGTTTATGTAAGGGCCAAACCAAACATTATGCATTGGGATACCACTGTAATTATTGGGGAGCAAGTGCCAATAAATGCGTACATCGATAAAAACTACACCTATACATGGTCGCCGGTATTTCAAGCTTTGTCGTGTGTAAATTGTTATAATCCAATTTCGAGTACAACAGTGAGTTTAACTTATACTTTGGTGGCAGAAGATTCGCCTTTGTTTTGTTACACCACTTACCATACGTTTACGGTGAATATCAATCCAAAAACCAGTATTGATGTGCCAAGTGCATTTACACCCAACGGCGACGGCATTAACGACGTAGTATATGTAGGGGGATGGGGCATTAGAAAATTGAATTATTTTAAAATATTTAATCGCTGGGGTCAATTGTTGTTTCAAACAAATGATGTAAAAGTTGGTTGGGATGGTAAGTTTGAAGGTATTCCTCAAAACATGGAGACTTATGTTTATGAAGTATCGGTTGAAACCTATTTAGATACAACGCTTTCAAAATCCGGCACTATAAAAATTCTGCGTTAGTGACTTCCTTACATAAATATGTGCTTTTATGGCTCTGCTTATTTGTATTTAGCAGTAAAGGACAAGATGTGCATTTTAGTCAGTATTACTTATCGCCATTATCATTGAACCCTGCAAACACAGGTAATTACAGAGGCGATTACCGTTTTTTTGGTAATTACCGCAACCAGTGGCGCGAAATCAACAAGGCTTATAACACCATGTCGGTTGGCGGTGACATTAATTTTTTTCCGCGTAACAAACAGTATTCTGCAGGGATATTATTGATTAACGATAAATCGGGTGGAAACTTACAAGTAAACAAAATTATGGGTTCATTTGCCAAGCATTACAAATGGGGCGTTAATAAATTGCATTTGGGCGTTCAACCAGGTATGGTGATTAAAACTATTGATTTTAATGCCAATACTTTTCCCAATCAATTAAACTGGACCAAAGGCAGCTACGATAATACATTGCCAAATAACGAGGCGTTTAGCAGTCAGGTAAAGACTTTTTTTGATTTAAATGCAGGGGCAGCTTATTCGCGTAAAATGGGCAAGGTGGAACCTGAAGTGGGTATTACTTTGTTTCACCTTACACAACCCAATGAAAGTTTTTTTGGCCAAAATAACATACTCAATATTCGACAAGGATACAATGTGGCTTTGAGTTACAGTGTGACGAACAACATAATATTAAAAGTGCATAGTTTGTATGGATTTACCACCAAAACAAGTGATTGGGTGAGTGGGGCCAATGTGGAATATGTGTTGAGCAGAGATGCATTTTTTGACAATTCACTTTTTGGCGGCTTGATGTGGCGCAGTGGCATTGGGAGAAATTCGGATGCAGGCATTGCTACAGTGGGCATGAATTTTGGGCATTATACTTTGGGATTTAGTTACGATATTACCTTTTCAACGCTAAAAACTGCAGTGAACAGTAGGGGGGCATTTGAGATGGCATTTATATACAGAGCCAAGAGTACACGCTTGGTAAAAAAGATAATTCCTTGTGAACGGTATTAAGTGGATAATTGTTTTTGTGTTATTTGGTTTTGGCGCCCTTGCCCAAAGCACCGAACAGCTTATTAAAGAGAGTGAAGCCCATGTTTTGAAAAAGTTGGGAAAAAATGCTTTGAAACAAAACGATCCGAATGCCGCCACTCAATTTTTTGAAGCTTACCTGAAGCTTAATAAAACAGATTACGAGGCCAATTATTTTTTGGCAATAGCTTATTACGAAGTGCGCAATTATGAAAAAGCAAAAGCCAATTTTTTAACGGTCTATAAAAATCAAAAATCGAGAACAGGTGATGCGCTTTTTTATGCTGCGCAAATGATGAAATCGGTTGGTAAATACGATTCGGCCAAAGTGGATTTTGAAAAATTTAAAAAAGAATACAAAGGATTTAATAAGGCGTTAAAAAAACAAGCCGGTTTAGAAATTAATTTTTGTGATTCGATACAAAAGTTGGGTAAAGACACTTATAAAACCGTTGTAACGCGTCTCGACAGTTCGGTGAATAAAGTAAACAGCGAAAGTGCACCTTTGTTTTTAAGCGACAATCAAATGATTTTTTCATCGCTTCGTACCAATGGCAAGGAGTATATCTATGAAGACGATAGTTTGAGCGCCAAGAAAAGAAAAATTTATTGGGCAGAAAAAAAGTCGGGGAAATGGTTGTTTAAAGGGGAGTTTGGTACGGTGTTGAATGACGAGCGATTTAATGTAGGTAATCCTGCTTTTAGTGCCGATAAAAAACGATTGTATTTTACCCGTTGTAAAGCCAATACTGAAGGGGAGATGGTATGTGCCATTTACATGACTGAAAAAACAGGTGACAAGTGGTCGGAGCCGGAGAAATTACCTTATCCAATTAATCAACGTAAAAGCACATCCACCATGCCGACTATAGGTACCGATCCGGTGAAGGGCAATGATGTGATTTATTTTGTGAGTAACCGTCGTGGTGGCAAAGGTGGATTTGATATATGGTACAGCACTTATGATAAAAAGCACAAGGAATTTAAAGAGCCTAAAAATGCAGGTTCTAAAATCAACACACTTGGCAATGAGATGAGTCCGTTTTTTGACCACGAAACACATAGTTTGTATTTTAGTTCGAATGATTTACCCGGTTTAGGTGGATATGATATTTATAAAGCGGCGAGTGACGGTAAGCGTTGGGTGAGTGTTGAAAACCTTGGTAAACCCTTTAATTCAGGTGCTGATGATATTTATTACAGTATTAGCGGAAAACAACACGATGAAGGTTTTTTTGTGAGTAACAGAAAAGGTGGGGCTGCTTTGGCCAATGCTACTTGTTGCGACGATATTTACCATTATAAAATTAAGGAATCGATTTATGTAAAATTAAGCGGGGTAATTGCGGATAATAACAAAAAACCATTGGCCAATGCCAAAGTTGAAATTTACAGTGTGGATAAAAATACCAAAGAGAAATTTTTACTTAAAACAGTTACTAGCGACAGTTTAGGAAATTATACCAGTTATTTGGAACCGAATAAATTGTATGAGGTGGTGGTGAAGAAAAAAGAATTTTTGGGTAAAAGCGAATCAATTAGCACGGTAGGTTATAGCGCCGGACAAGAGATGGTGAAAAAAACCAAGGTGGAGAAACAACCGGTGAATCCGATTGCTTTGCCAAATATTAATTATGAGTTTAACAG
>JBAXXZ010000308.1:0-3683 GCA_037127575.1 Bacteroidota bacterium
AATTTGTACAACTACTTTAATGAAAATAAAATTGAAATTACTTCATTTGGCAAGCAGGAAGGATTTGCTGGCGTCGAATTCAATTCAAACGGTATATGGGAAGATGAAGACGGCACCGTATGGTTCGGAACCGTTAGTGGTTTAATTAAACACCAACCAAAATACTTTCGGCAAAACAGAAAACAAAACATCACCCTCATTCAAAAAATTAAATTATTGAATGAGGATACCTTGCTACCCAATAACTCAGTATTACCAAGTGATTACAATACCATTTCGTTTTATTACCGCGGCATTTGCTTCACCAATCCCGATAAAGTACTTTATCAAAAAAAGCTGGAGGGATTGGCGCAGGATAAAGAGTGGAGTTCACCAAGTAAAGAAGATTATATTAAATACACCAATTTGGCTCCCGGCAAATACACTTTTAAAGTACGCTCTTGCAATAATGAAGGGATTTGGGATAATGAAGACATCGCCTTTAGTTTTACCATCCGCTCGCCCTTTTATCTCACTTGGTGGTTCATCACATTGGTGATTTTGGTGCTGGTTGTAGGTACTTACACGGCAATTGCCGTTCGCATCATTAAAATTAAAAAGAAACAAAAGGTAGAATTTGATCGCAAAGTAGAAATGAGTAAAATTGAATTAAAAGCCTTGCGTTCACAAATGAATCCACATTTTATTTTTAATTCACTCAATTCGATTCAGCATTATATTTTTAACACACGAAGCGATGAAGCCATCAAATATCTCAACAAATTTGCCAGATTGGTGCGGGTAATTTTAAACAATTCAGAAAAGCCAACCGTTACCGTGGGTGAAGATTTGGAAGCACTAAAACTGTATCTCGAATTAGAACAAATGCGTTTTGAAGAAAAATTTGATTTTGAAGTAAAGGTAGATGAAAGCGTGGATCCTGATTATGATATCATGCCACCATTGCTCATGCAACCATATGTAGAAAATGCCATTTTGCATGGCTTAAACCCCTTGCCACACAAAGGAAAATTGAGCATCGATCTGCAATCAAAAAATAATTTTCTAATTTGCACCATAAAGGACAATGGCATTGGTCGCGAAAAATCAAATGAAATAAGGCGTACCATGCCTCAAAACAAACACAAAAGTTTGGGTATGAAAATTACTGAAGACCGCTTAAAAATATTAAACGAAATTAACCGCTCGCAATTGAGTGTGATTATTACCGATTTAAAAGATGCACAAGGCAATGCCACCGGCACCCAAGTGCAGCTGTTTGTACCAATAAGTATTTAAAACCTGCCGTATGATAAAAACATTGATTATTGAAGATGAAGCAAAAAGCCGCCAAATGTTGGCCGCCATGCTCGAACGCAATTGTCCTGAAATTACAATTGCCGGCCTCGCCAAAGATGTAAAAGAAGGTGTAGCCATGATTAAGGAACTACAACCCGATTTGGTGTTTCTCGACATTAGCATGCCCGATGGCAGTGGTTTCGATTTATTGGAACAGGTGTCAGGTCATAAATTTGAATTGATTTTTGCTACCGCCAGTGATCAACATGCCATTCGCGCCATTAAGTATTCGGCCTGCGATTATTTGTTGAAGCCCATCGACATGGATGAATTAAAATTGGCAGTGAACAAGGTATTGAACAAAAAGAAATCGGTGCCAAGCATGGAAAATCTTCAATTCTTAATTCAGCATTTAAAAAGAGCCGATGAAAATTTCCAAAAAATAACCTTGCCAACCGGCAATGCTTACGAAATTGTAAATATTAAAGACATTATCCGTTGTGAAGCCGATGGCTCTTACACCAATTTTTACTTGGCCGATAAACGCAAGCTCATGATTAGTTTTGGTTTAAAACATTATGAGGAATTATTACCTGAATCTGATTTTATTAGGGTGCACCACCATCACCTCATTAACATGAACCATGTGCTCCGCTTTTTAAAAGAAGACGGCGGTTACGCCATTATGAGCGATGGCAGCAAAATCGAAATTTCACGGCGTAAAAAAGAAGCATTCATGGATAAGTTGAATAAGGGTTAGAAACTAGATTCTAAGCCCTTCATGCTTAAATTCCCTTAATTTTAAAAAATTGGCTTTGTACCAAGAGGGACATGCTATTCAATTAAAAATTTTAACGTATATTTGCCCGAATTTTAATTCCTTAAAATTCATTTTCAATGGCTTCTAATTTTTTAAGCAACAAGTTTGTATCCGAAGGACTCACTTACGATGACGTATTGTTAGTGCCTGGATATTCAGAGGTATTGCCGCGTGAAGTAAATATTTCGTCGCAGTTTACCAAAAACATCAAATTAAACACACCCATTGCATCGGCGGCCATGGATACGGTTACCGAACACAGCTTGGCCATAGCCATAGCCCAAGAAGGCGGCATTGGGGTGTTGCATAAAAACATGAGTATTGAGGCGCAAGCCGATGAGGTGCGTAAAGTTAAGCGCAGTGAAAGCGGCATGATTCTCGATCCTGTTACCATTCTTGATACAGCCAGCATTGGCGATGCCGTGAAGTTAATGACCGATAATAAAATTGGTGGTATTCCAATCGTTGATAAACAAAATAAATTGGTGGGTATTGTTACCAGCCGCGATTTGCGTTTTGAAAAAGTACATAATAAGCCTGTCGTTCAAGTTATGACGCCATATCAAAACCTCATCACAGCACCTTATGGCATCAGTCTTAAAAAAGCAGAAGAAATTTTGCAGGAACATAAAATTGAAAAATTACCCATCATTGATAAGTCTAATAAATTAGTAGGTTTAATTACTTACAAAGACATGATCAAAATTAAAGTGCGCCCGAATGCCTGTAAAGATGAGCGTGGTCGCTTGCGCGTGGCAGCAGCAGTTGGCGTTACAGCCGACACCATGGAACGTGTGGATGCCTTGGTGGCAGCAGGCGTTGATGCGGTTATTATTGATACAGCACATGGTCACAGTAAAGGCGTGATTGAAAAATTAAAAGAAGTAAAAAAGAAATACAAACAATTACAAGTTGTAGTTGGTAACATTGCCACAGGCAAAGCAGCTTTGGATTTGGTGAAAGCCGGTGCGGATGCTGTTAAAGTGGGTATTGGTCCGGGTTCGATTTGTACCACCCGCATTATTGCAGGTATTGGTGTACCTCAATTAACTGCAGTATATGACGCTGCCAAAGCCATCAAGGGCAGCGGCGTTCCTGTAATTGCAGATGGTGGTATCCGTTACAGTGGCGATTTGGTTAAAGCCCTAGCAGCAGGTGCCAGCACCGTAATGAGCGGTTCTATATTTGCAGGTGTTGAGGAAAGTCCAGGCGAAACCATTATCTACGAAGGACGTAAGTTTAAATCTTACCGTGGTATGGGTTCTATTGAGGCCATGAAAGAAGGCAGCAAAGACCGTTACTTCCAAGATGCCGAAGACGAAATTGCCAAATTAGTTCCAGAGGGTATAGTAGGTATTGTGCCATATAAAGGCCTTTTGAAAGAAGTAGTTTATCAATTTGTAGGTGGTTTGCGCGCAGGTATGGGGTATTGCGGAGCCAAAACAGTGGAAGAACTTCAAGAAAATGGCAAGTTCATTAAAATTACTACAGCTGGCTCTAAAGAAAGTCATGCCCACGATATAACCATTACCAAAGAAGCTCCAAACTATAGCAGGAATTAATTATGAGAAAGGCTAGTCTAGGC
>JBAXXZ010000309.1:0-3681 GCA_037127575.1 Bacteroidota bacterium
ATCAAACACATATTCAGCACGCAATCCTACTTGGTTATTGTAATCGTTTTTCTTTGGCAATGTTAAATCACCGTACGACAAGGCAATTTTTTTATCGTTGCGGTATAACAACGAACCTCTAATAGAAGACACAGGACTAAAAGGATACTTTACAGAATATTTAAAACTACTCGTAATGACTTTTGCATTATACACAAAGCCGTTGTCGGTAATGGTGTTCACATCGGAATACAACTGACGATCGTAAATCATTTGATAATCCAAAATGCCTTTGCGTTGCTCCCATCCCAACATCAATTCATTGTCGGATGAAAAATTTAATCGGTAGCGGTAACCGCCAAAAATACGTTGGTCTTCAAACAAATCACTAATGGCAATTTTACTTAAGAAATTAAATCCCGGATTTAAATAAATGGGATTGCCCGGGGCTGAAAATACTTGGTAATTATTGGCCAAATAGGCATTATCCAATTGGGTAACCACATAGTCGGTATAAAACGAAGGATAATAATTTTTTTGCAAAGGAAATTTAAACAAGTTTCCATTTGATAATTTGATGCTGTCGCGGCGACCCAATGCTTTTTTTGTTGATTCAACACTTTTGTCTTTTTCCCCGTCGAATTTATAATTGTCGAAATCGATGCCTTTGTTACCATCATTTGATTTTGGCGTAATCAAGGCTTCATTTACCTTCGGTTCTTTAAAATCGGATGGGTCGGTGATGGCAGGACTCACATAACCGCGGTACCATGTGTTTGAAGGTTCAGCAATTTTAATTTCGTTGAGTTTTGGTGCTTCGCTCACTATCAACATATCTTTACCCTTATATAAAAAACGCTGTGCCATATGCGAACCTGAAGGATTAATGTCTTGCTCTAAAATATTGCGGTCATAATTACTGATAGGGACCGATTTAAAAAAGTAATTATAATGTTCGCTGGTGTCTACAAAAGCAATGCTGCTGTCGAATTGCGCCAAGTAACGGTTATAAATACCATTTTTATCCGACAAGTAAGTAATGTATCCTTCGCGGTAAGCTTGCGGATTACGTTCGTTTACATCTGGTGTTGCGGTTAAACGCACCAAGGCTTTGTTGTTAAATGGGTAGTGCGCCATAAAAATATCCGTGTTTCTGCGCATGCGAAATCCATACTGTGCATCTTCATTGGCTTTGATGGTGTCGTTAATGCGGTTGCTTTCAAATACCACTTGGCTTGATTTTTTTGCAAACACCGGATTCAAATCGTCCCACACATCATTGGTTAACTGCTCCAATCCCCCGGTGTTGATGGTCATTACAAAAATGTCGCTTTGTCCTTTGCCGCGTTTAACGGCACTCATTACAATTTTTTTACCGTCGCTGCTGTATGCAAAACTGTTTATTTTTTCGAAGCCTTGTAAATTTTTGCGTACCGCCTTGCCTTCATTTAAACTATTTACTTGAAAAACAATTTCATTTTTATAAGGAAAAATACAAGCCACATTTTCTCCGTTTGGATGCCAGGCCAGTAAAGGATAGTTGTAATCAGTCATTTGCTCAACCTTGGGGTTTAGCTTTAAAATTCGTTCGGTTTTTTTGTCTTCAAAATTTTTAATGTACACCTTAATTTGATTGAGCTCGTTGGTGGCATATAAAATGCTGTTGCCGCTTGGGCTCACTTTAGGCTGATAATAATGTTTAGCGCTTCGGTATTTTCTTATTGCCGACTCTGAAACATTTGGCGATTTACGCGCGGTATCGCGGTACATAAAAACTTTTCGCTGAAAAGATTCTGTGAAATCATAAATTAAATTATCGAGTGTTACACCCAATGAGGTAATAAAAGCATGGTCGAGACTGCGTGTTAGCTTGGTCATGTATAACACATTTGGAATCACACTTTCACCATAAGTTGAAATAATATAATACCACATGGCGTGACCGGAAGCATCGGCATCGGCACCACTGCGGTAATTGAAGGTGCCAAAGGTATTGTTGCGCAAGGCATCATACATGGCATTGTCGTGATTGCTCGACCAGCCTTCAGAAAGGTATTTTACCAAACCATTGGCAAACCAAGGCGGCAAGTAAAGCAAAGTGGAGTTGCGAATCATGTCGCGGGCATTGCCACCATATAAAATTTTGTTGAGGGTTAATTCGGCGATGGCCGCTCTTAATTGTTGGTCGAGTTCGGCATGGGAGCCGTTAAAAAAAATGGACACCTTATCGCCCACAATGCGGGTCATGCCACCGATATTGCTTTGGTCATCGGTACTAAGGCCCAAATTACTTTGTTTAAAATCTTCTTGGGTGTTATAAATAAGAATGTTGATTTTATCGTTAAGCTGGTAATCCAATCTTTTTTCGATGCTCGACAATTGCCTGGTCATACTGATGCTTGCATACCTAGCGATTTCAACACCACCTTGGTAAAAATAAATGCGGTAGCGATCGTAATCGAGGTACTGCCACTCAAAATTTTTGTATTGCACGCGGTTTTTGCCAAAATCCATTTGATGCCCATAGTTGAATTGGGCTTTTGAAAAAATCGTAACTAGCAGAAATAGATATAAGGTGAGGCCTTTGTTCAAAACAGAAAATGATAAGTAATAAAATTACGAATTAGTTTCAAAATATCACCTTAAAAGAAGGATAAAAAAGGTGAAAAAAGCGTATTTACAGGTAATTAGACCCATTCTCGTCCTTCCAATTTTTACTTCACTCCAACATTTTTAAATCCCCAATGGCGTTTCCGGCGATGCCTTTAATGGATCCATAAAACTGTGTGGTGTTTAAAAGCACCTTATCCAACTGCTTTTCGCGCTCTTTCCAAATTTTTTCCATTTGCATGCGTTCTTTCGTGAGTCCTTCTTTTAGCGACAAAAAGCCTTCCATCACCGCCTCTATGTTTTGTTTAAACTCATTGCCGGTTAAGAAATTGTAAAGCATTTGCATTTTGTCGCCTTTGTTTTCTTGACTTAATAGTGCGGTGTGTATTTTAAGCAGTGAATCACGCAATAAAAAGGACAAAGGTTTTACATCATTAAATTTACAAATCCATACCCCATCTTTAAACCCAAAACCATCCATGTCTTTTGGCAACACCTCAGTTACAATCACTGCAATATCGGCTTGTTGGTTGCGCATATCAGATTTTAATTTTTCAATCCATTCGTTGGTAAAGGCTTTGGTTCGTTTACTTTCATAAATAATTTTACCGCATTCTTGGGCAAGATTATTTCTTACTACCTGCAAGCAATCGGCCCCGCGAACGCCTTTGGCCACTTCTTCAATTGAATCAAATGGAAAAGCCGAACGCAATAATTCTTCCAAAGCCAATTCCTGCACCTCACCTTGCAATTGCATACTGCCCTGCTCTGCTTTGCGTTGCATTTCATCAATCAACTTTTTCTGGTCTTCTAATTTTTTGTCGTACTCCTTAAAAGCCAAGGCATTGCGTTCTGTTTCTTGTTTTTTAATGGTGTCGGTAAGCGCCAATCGTTCGTCGCCTAATTTTTTTTGGAGAGTAATGTCTAGCTCAGCTTCTTTGTTTTTTAATTCCTGTTCCTTTTTAAGATAGTCCAATTCCTTTTCACGGGCTTGTTTCAGCTTCTCCTCATTGTTTTTGTTGGTATCGGCCAAAAGTTTAATTTGGTTTTCAAAATCATCACTCAATGATTTTTTTATTTGCTGCTCAATGG
>JBAXXZ010000310.1:0-3661 GCA_037127575.1 Bacteroidota bacterium
ATCCTAATTTGGCATTTATGGGATTTACAGATGTGTACCGTTGTACAAATTTAAATTCAAGTTCTCCTACTTGGACGGCTATCACATCATTTAGTCAAACCATTAAAGTGGTGCACAGTAGTGTTGCCAATCCAAACCGATTGTATGTGTTGTTGGCAAACGGAACCTTGTATGTGTCGAACAATGCTTTGTCGGCAAATCCAAGTTTTTCGGTGAGTTCAATACCCACAGCACCAAGCAGTTTAGGCAGTTTGGTGAGTATGGCCAATAATGCCGATATCCTTTACGCTTCTTGCAATAATGTGGTTTACCGTTCGGCAAACGCCGGTGCTAATTGGGTGAATGTATCGTTTAATTTACCAAATGTAAATCACCGAAGAATTTTAGCAGAAGATTATGGTGGCTCACAGGAATTGGTTTTTGTTGCAACCAACAATGCCGTGTATTATAAAAAAGCCGGGCAAACAACATGGACCAATTACGGCACCAATTTACCTTCACGAAGAAGTCCAACCGGTTTTTCGATTTACGACGATGGCACCAATCAATCACGCATCCGCTATGCTTCCTATGGCCGCGCCATTTGGGAAAGTGGTTTTGATAATTTAAGGGCATTTAGTGCGCAAATTTTGTTCAACGATACAAGCATCACCTGTTCTAGTCCTACTATTCAGTTTAATGATGGTTCGGTGGGTGCAGTGAATGCGCCATTGTCATATACTTGGAGTTTTCCTGGCGCTTCCCCTAATTTGGTTTATACCTCTACAGCAGCTGTTTCATATAGTGCCAGCGGATTATACACCATTCAAATAACTGTTAAAGATGGATTGAACAATGTGTCAATAAAATCAATTGCCAAGTATATACAAGTTATTCCTTGCAATAGCGATACCATTCCGGGAAGAGCAATTGCTGTGAGTAGTTCAGCGAATTATGCCACAACACCACCTTTGGCATTGGGGAATACCAATTCAATTACCATATCTGCGTGGATAAAAATTGATGTGGCTCAAGCCTCTTTTGCAGGGATTCTTTTCTCTGCAAATGGTTCAGCCACAGGCTTAAATTTTAGGAATGGAAATCAAATTGGATACCATTACAGCGATATGGCTGCAACATACAATTATGGCGGAGGCCCTATCATCCCATATAATTTGTGGACCCATGTGGCTTTGGTAACAAGCGCCAACGCATCAACCATTTTTGTAAATGGGGTACCTTATGTGAATAATTTTGCCAATCCGCTTGTGAACTTCAGCAGTGGATTTAATTTGGGCAATGATCGAAATAATTCAACAAGAACAATGACCGGACAAATTGATGAGGTGTGTTTTTACAATCGCAGCTTAAGTCAAAATGAAATTCGTGAGTTGATGCATTTAACCAGAAACCATGGTTCTGTTGATCCATCATTAATTGCTTATTATCAATGTAATGAATTGGGAAATTCAATTTATGATCGGGCCGGCAATGCCAATGCCCAGTTAATGGCTTCGGCACAACATATTATCTCTACAGCTCCTGTTGGTGGCGGTTTTAGTGAACGTCAAACCATCACAACGCCCGGTATAAAAACGTTTTCAGCAGAAGGACTCAGTATAAATTTTCCTGCAGCAACTATTCCGAATGGAGAAATTTGTGTGACCCGATTAAACATTCAACCCGATTCGGTTCCTACAAACAAGTCATTCAATAATACTTCATCAAGATATTGGATAATTAATAATTACGGCGCCCAGGCATTTTCGCCAATTAACACCATGACACTTTCGGGATATGGCAACATTAGTTTGAATCAAAGCTTAGCGCCTAATAAATTTAAATTATACCGACGCGCCACGGGCGCTTATTTGGCCTCATCTTGGGCTAAAATAGATAGTGCCATGGCTGTTAACAGCGGTACATATGGCGTAAGTTCTTACAGCGGCTCAGCTGTTAATTATTTTAATACTCAATTTACAATTTCAAAGGATTCTTGTTTGGCGGCGCAAGCCAATGCTTCGAGTGCAACTGCGAGTGTGTGTGCATTTGGTACGTCTACATTAACAACCGCCGGAAGTTTAAATGATAATGCCACATGGAAATGGTATTTGGGCAGTTGTGGTGGTACTTTGATTGCCAGTGGCAATAGTGTCGTGGTGACCCCAAGTTTATCGCAGGTGTATTATTATCGCGGTGAAGGTGGTTGCGCGAATCAAGGGTCGTGTTCAACACTGTCTATAAACACCGTGTCTTCACCAAGCATTCCACTCTCCATCATTGGCTCATCGGCGATATGCGAGGGCAAGAACTGTACTTTCAGCGTGAGTTTTGTACCCGGCGCTTCGTCGTATAATTGGTCTTTACCAAACGGTTGGACGGGGAGTTCGACAAATGCCAGCATTGCAGTCTCAAGCAGCAGCAATAGCGGTATATTGTCTGTAAGCGCAGTGAATGCTTGCGGTACATCGAATTCAAAAACCATCGCCATTGCGATTCAGCATTCGGTGGCCATTTCACAAAGTGTGCAATTATGTGCCGGAGAAATTTTGCACATCGGTGCGAACAGTTATAGCATTGCAGGTACTTATACCGATGTATTAACCGGTTTAAATGGTTGTGATAGTTTGGTGAACAGTATTGTAAATGTTGATCCGCCGGTTGATACAAGTGTGACCTTAAATGATGTTGTGCTGTCGGCCAATGCCACTGGTGCCATTTATCAGTGGTTAGATTGTGACAATGGTATGGCGCCTTTAACTGGCCAAACAGCTAAGGATTTTACAGCAGGCGTGAATGGAAGATATGCTCTAAAGATTACCATAAACCAATGTATAGATACAGGTTCTTGTTTCAGTATTTCAACTGTGGGTTTAAAATCGAATGTGTTTAAGAATCAATTTAAAATTTATCCTAATCCCAGTTCGGGGGAGGTGATTGTGCAATCGCCGCAAAATAGTCATCAAGCCAATATTATTGTTTATGATGCCACCGGAAGATTATTGATGCACTTAAGCATTAAAGGCGGAACCCAGCAAAAAATTGATTTAAGTGCGATGGCAAAAGGCATGTATTGTATTGAAATAATTGAAGGTGAAAATCATTTTACACAAAAAATCAGTAAGGAATAAATTGGAAAAGGCAGAGGCACTCGTGAAAATGCAAAATTGGTGTGCTTATCAAGAGCGCTCGCAGTTTGATGTGCGGAAAAAATTACAGACATTAAAAATTCCTGCCAATCAAATTGATGATTTGATTGTAATGTTGATAGAGGATAATTTTTTAAATGAGGAAAGATTTGCGATGGCATTTGCCGGAGGAAAGTTTAGAATTAAACACTGGGGCAAACAAAAAATAAAAAATGAATTACGTAAGCACAAGGTGTCGGATTACTGCATCAACAAAGCCTTGGCTGCACTGGGAGATGAAAACTATGAACTTGAACTGCATCGGTTAATTGAAAAAAAATTGGCGCAATCCAAGCAAAGTGACCGAAGAAAGCTGTATTATAGCGTAATGAATTATCTTTTTTCGAAAGGATATGAAAGCGATAAAATTTCAAAAGCATTAAATAAAATATTAGGAGAACAAAACGATGAATCTTGATTTAAAGAACAAAAGGGCCATAGTTTGCGGAAGCACACAAGGCATTGGCAAAGCCGCAGCCATTGAATTGGCAAGT
>JBAXXZ010000311.1:0-3620 GCA_037127575.1 Bacteroidota bacterium
TTTCTATATAGCTCATTGAAGTAACACTCTCATTTATTAAAGAAAGGTCATCTTGTGAAAAGCAATTAATTCTCAAAAGAAAAGTGAACAGCAAAACAATTTTTATTTTCATTAGGTTTTGGGAATTAAATCGTTTAGGAGGAAATTCTTAACTTATTAATAAGTAACTGCATATTAATATCCTGAACGAATTTAAAAATTTCAGCAATCACCTCCTATTCCTTCGAATTGCATGTAGATTTTACTACCAGGGAAGAAGAATTGATAAATAATTTCACTTATTTCCCCCTCACAAGTCCCCCCTCAATACTTCCCAAAGCACAATACCGGCACTTACCGAAATGTTTAAAGAATGTTTGCTGCCCAATTGCGGAATTTCGATGACGCCGTCGCAAATATCTACAATATCTTGTTCCACGCCATACACCTCGTTTCCAAACACCAAGGCGCAAGCTTTTGGAAATGGCATTTTGTTTAAGGGTATACTGTTTTCAGCTTGTTCAACGGCATAAACCGGAATTTTTTTGCTTTTTAAATAGTCGATGGCCTTTTGCGTACTGTCGAAATACTGCCATTTTACTGTGTTTGTGGCACCCAAGGCGGTTTTTTCGATTTCTTTATTGGGCGGACAACCCGTTAGGCCGCAAAGTAAAATTTCATCGATTAAAAAAGCATCGGCACTGCGAAAAACGGAGCCTACATTGTGTAAACTGCGTACATTATCCAATACCACCACAATGGGCTTTTTGGCTGCTTGTGTAAATTCTTCCATGCTTAAACGATGAAGTTCCTCGTTTTTAAGTTTACGGCTCATAAGTGGTAAATGAATTGGAGATAATTATTTATATTTATCCTTTCAAAAGGCAATTGTGAAGGTAAGTAAAGAATTTAAAATAGGCTTGGTGGTTGTGGTGGCAGTTGCCGCTTTTGTATGGGGGGTGAGCTTTTTAAAAGGAACCGAAATGTTTGAAGGGAAGTATTATTTGTACGCCCTATATCCTAAAATTGAGAACCTCATTCCTGCCAACCCGGTACAAATTAATGGTTTCAAAATCGGCCAAATCAACAAAATTTCCTTGTATCAAAAAAACGGTAAAAATTTAGTATTGGTTAAATTCCTCATCAACGAAGAAATTCCGATACCCGTTCACTCACGCGCCAGGGCCGTAAGCGCAGATTTACTTGGCACAAAGGCTGTAGAAATTATTTTTAGCAACAATAAAGAAATGGTTAAAAATGGCGATACACTTATTGCCGAAACCGAACAGGGTTTAAAAGAATCCTTCAATGCCCAATTGGCTCCTTTACAAGCCAAAGCCGAAAAACTCATTGGCAGCATCGACAGCGTATTTACCGTAGTCACCACCATGTTAAATCCCAAGGCCCGAAACAACATCGACATGACCTTCGAAAGTGTGCGCAAAGCCATTAACAACATCGAAAAAACAACCTACAAAATGGATGATTTATTGGCCACAGAAAAACCAAAAATTACCGGCATTCTCAATAACCTGAATAATGTTACACTAAACCTTTCTAATAATGAAGCGAAAATAAATAACGCCATTACAAACTTTAGCAACCTTTCCGACAGTTTATCGAAAGCCAAACTCAATAGCGCCATTAATAATGCCGATAAAACTTTAAAAGAATTAAACGAATTGCTCGCAAAAATCAACTCAGGCCAAGGTACCCTCGGTAAAATGGCTAAAAACGATTCCTTGTACAATAACCTCAACAAATCGGCCGAAGATTTGGATAAATTGTTGAAGGATTTGCGCATGAATCCGAAGCGTTATATTCATTTTTCAATTTTTGGAAAAAAGGATAAAAACAAACCTGTAAACTAAAAGCATGATTAGTTCAATTATTTTCACTTTATTATTACTTGCTGCTTCTGCATTTTTTTACATGAATGCTAAAAAAATTCGCAGAAATATTTTAATTGGCAAAGATGTTCAACTCAACGACCAAGCTCAACTGCGACTAAAAACAATGGTTTTGGTGGCACTGGGCCAAAGTAAAATGTTAAGCAGGCCTGTGAGTGCCGTAATGCACATCTTGGTATATGTGGGTTTTGTGTTGATCAATGTAGAAGTGATGGAAATGTTTGTCGACGGTATTTTTGGCTTACACCGTGCCTTTCATTTTTTAGGTACATTTTATAATTTCCTCATTGGCTTTTTTGAAATTTTGGCAACAGGCGTTTTTATTGGCGTGGTGGTATTTTGGTTTAGGAGAAATGTGGTGAAAGTGAAACGTTTTTTAAATGCCGAATTAAACGGTTGGCCGCGTATGGATGCCAATTTGATTTTGGTAACAGAAATGGTTTTAATGACCTGCTTAATGTTGATGAATGCCGCCGATCAAAATTTACAATTACGCGGCAACGAACATTACCATGTGGCAGGCAGCTTTCCCGTGAGTCATTTATTTGTTGGTAGTTTATCAGGATTAAGTACAAGTAATTTAATTTTTATTGAGCGTTTTTGCTGGTGGTTACACATTGTTGGCATTTTTGCTTTCTTAAATTATTTACCATACAGCAAACACTTGCACATTTTGTTGGCCTTTCCAAACACCTATTATTCAAACCTTAAAGCCAAAGGACAATTTAATAATTTGGATGCGGTTACCGATGTGGTGGCACCCAATTTTGATCCTGCTTACCAAGCCAAAACAGACCCGAATCATCCGCAACGTTTTGGTGTAAAAGACGTGCACGATTTAAATTGGAAGAATTTATTGGATGCATATTCCTGTACAGAATGTGGTCGTTGTACTTCTTCTTGTCCACAAAACATTACCGGTAAAAAATTATCGCCACGAAAAATTATGATGGATACCCGCGACCGTTTGGTGGAAGTTGGCAAAGTGATGGATGCCAATAACGGTAATTGGGTTGACGATGGTAAATCGCTTCTCGGTGACTATATTTCAAAAGAAGAAATTTGGGCTTGTAATACTTGTAATGCTTGTGTACAGGAATGTCCAATTAATATTGATCCATTGGCAATTATTATCGAAATGCGCCGCTATTTGGTGATGGAAGAAAGTCAAAGCCCTGCTGAATTAACCGGCATGTTTTCAAACATCGAAAATAATGCAGCGCCTTGGCAGTTTAGTCCGGCTGATAGGGGCAATTGGGTGAATGAATAGTTTTGAACCACTAAGACACTAAGGCCACAAGGAATCCGCTTAGTTGTACCCAAAAGTATTTCGCGAGAACTGGCTTAATAAAAGCACAAATAGACAAAGTTAACTATCGATGAAGTATTAAAGAGTAAGAGGCACAAAGATAGAAAACCAAAAGAATTAAATAGAAAATAGGATATGTGAAGCTAAAATAAAAAATGAAAATTAATAATACCATAATAACACAGGTGTATGTTAATGAAATTGCATATAAAATAGTAAGTTGTGCAATTGAAGTTCATAAAACAATTGGTCCTGGATTATTAGAGTCAATATATCATGATTGTTTATTAGAAGAATTAGAACAGGAGGGTTTTTACACGCAATCACAGATTGAAATCCCGATTATATATAAGGGAAAAAACTTAGGTAAGAAATTGAAAATAGATATTTTGGTAAATGAATTAATAATTGTTGAATTAAAA
>JBAXXZ010000312.1:0-3619 GCA_037127575.1 Bacteroidota bacterium
ACTTTATGAATACCATGAAGTTTTTATTAGACATTAAAACGGCATAAAATGTACCGCATTAGTGATACACAAATTGATTTTATTCTCAACGACATCAGTGCACGTGGCGTTGAGATGGAGAGCCTGCAGCAAAACCTGTTAGATCATATTTGTTGTATCATTGAAAATAAGCTCGAAGCCAACGGAGACTTCGAAGCGTTCTATCGCCAAACCATTACCACATTTTACAAAGAACATTTGTGGGAGATAGAAGAAGAAACCATCCGATTATTAATTTTTAAAAACTATTACACCATGAAAAAAACAATGATTTATAGTGGGGCTGCTACTACCGCATTGCTCTGTATTGGCATATTCTTTAAATTTATGCATTGGCCCGGCGCAAGTGCAATGCTGATTTTGGGCATTTTTACCGCTTGTTTTATTTTTTTACCACTGGCTTTTACCTTACGCATTAAGGAGAAACAACATACCCGCGATAAGGTGGTGATTGGCATTGGCATTTTTTCGAGTATACTGCTAAGTTTACATGTATTGTTTAAGGTGATGCATTGGCCATTTGCCAATGTATTGGGCATTATTTCGCTCATCATATTGATGGCTTTATTTTTACCTGCTTACTTTTTTAGTGGTATTCGACAGGAAGAAACAAAAATCAACACCATTATTTCATCGGTATTAATTGTAATAGGTTGTGGACTCATCTTAATTTTAATGCGTTCGCCTTATAATGTGCGCAGTCAAAATATCCGTTACACTGCCCAATATTTGCGCAACGAATTTTTGATTGATGGCATGCTGAAAAGGGCCATGGCTGAAAAAGACAGCAGCGCCGTGCTTAGTGTGGCCCAACAAAAACAATCGGCCATTTTTACTGTTTGCAAAAGTCTTAAACAAGACATTTTAGAAGGTGTATGCGGGGTATCACAATTTGATGCAAGTTACGAAAGCAAAGAGGACTTAATTACCGATGGCGGCATTAAAGATGTTTTTGAAAACGATGCGCGCGTGGATGAAAAATTAAAACAATTGGCGCAAGTGATGGATGAATACCAAAGTTTGCGTAAAGACCGTCCTTTGCCGATAAGCAGTAAAAACATTCTTGATTTAAAAGACGACAGGGCCAACAATGCGCTGGCCACTTTGAGTCAAATACAAATCATGCTTTTACAAAGCCAATAAGATGTACAGCAAAAATGTAATGGTCTGAACAAGGCCATTACATAATGCTTACAAGCAGATTTTTAATGGTCATTTTTAATCATCGTTCATGCCTTTGCCTTTTATAATGCGTGGCAAGTATTTTTCGATGCGGCTGATGCGGGTTAAACTTTGTTTGGCTGAAGAAAAATGCAAAAGGTAAGCCCTTTGTCGACCCGGTGTTAGCGCATTAAAAGCTTTTTTTAGGGCCGGCATTTCTTTTAATTTTTGTGCAAATTCTTGGGGCATGTCGAATTCTTCTGTTTTTTTTAATTCGAATTTTAGTCCTGCCTTTTCAACACGCTTGGCCTCTTTGATGTACCAATTAATTTGTTCTTTTTGATCGATGATTTCATGCAAATTTGTGAAACGCAGCTGTCGGGCCGCTTGTACATTTTTGGTTTGTTGTACCAGCAAATGGTGTTTATTGTTAAAGAGGGCGCCTTTAAAAAACAAAATTGCGCAATAGTCTTTAAACACATGGATGAGCAGCAAATTGCCTTCTTCTTGCAAGTAGCAAGGACAGCCCCATTTGAGTTCTTCACTGAGGCCACTATCGAGCGCCAAAACGCGTAAGAGTTCAATTTCTTTTTGCCATTTACCGGCTTTTTTAAAATAAAAATCAACTTTGGGATTGGTTTGCATTGCTATTTCTATATGATTAAAAATATTTGAACGAATTAAATTTTTACCGAAAGATATAAAATTTCAAACCACCCCTTACGGAATGTATTTACAAAACTGTCAAGCGTCATGTTTTTACACGGCATTAAGTACTAAATTTGATTTCGTTAATTCAAAAATAACATGACCCCATCCAAACTTGATCAAAAATTCCATCACCTCTGGCATTTGGTGGGCAATACGCCCATGCTTGAATTGGTGTACAAATACAAAGGCAAACAAAGGCGCATTTTTGTGAAGTGTGAACATTACAATTTAACCGGGAGCATTAAAGACCGTATGGCCCTTTATATTTTGCAACAGGCGCATAAACTAAATTATATTCAGGCGGGAGATTGTATTGTTGAGGCCACCAGCGGCAACACGGGTATTGCCTTTGCAGCCATTGGCCGTACTTTGGGACATGCGGTGAAAATTATCATGCCCAATTGGCTCAGCAAAGAAAGGATTGATATTATTAAAAGTTTAGGGGCTGAAGTGATTTTAGTCAGCAAAGAAGAAGGCGGATTTGTAGGCAGTATTGCAATGAGTGAAAAAATGGCTGCTGCAGATCCACATATATTTTTACCGAAACAATTTGAAAATAAATTTAATGCCGAGGCGCATGAAAAAACAACGGCCAAAGAAATTTGGGTGCAGTTGCAAAATCAGAATCTTTTGCCCGATGCTTTTGTGGCGGGCGTTGGCACAGGTGGCACCATAATGGGTGTTGGACATTATTTAAAGGGCAAGAATACTAACATCAAAGTACATCCGCTTGAACCACTTGAGTCGCCTACCCTAACGGTAGGTAACAAGGTAGGTTCACACCGCATTCAGGGTATTTCGGATGAATTTATTCCTTCTCTTTTAAAATTAAATGAACTTGATCCCATCATTCAGGCCAGTGACGGCGATTCGATATTGATGGCGCAAAAATTGGCCAAACAATTGGGCTTAGCGGTTGGTATTTCGTCGGGCGCCAACGTGATTGGTGCCATTCAATTACAAAACCAAATGGGTGATGATGCTGTTGTGGTGACTTTGTTTTGCGACAGCAATAAAAAATACCTCAGTACAGATTTAATGAAAGAAGAACCTGTTAAGGATGGCTATTTTAGTCCGCTAGTTGAATTTGTGGAATACAATCCCATTCACAGAATTTAATTTTTTTAATTCCAATCTTTGATTGTTTTGTCGATGGCGTCTCTTAGTTTTGGTGACACATCGCAATCTTTGGCAAAATTTTTCCAACGCATTACTTGGTATTCAATTTCTTCAAATATGACCACGGCTTGCTTGCAGCCGATGGATTCACCGATCCGCAAGAGGTCCTTTTTTTTAATTTGTTTTCGTTTACCGTTTACACTCAAGGCATGTTGGCTCACCCATTGGTGGTTTGGTTTGTAGGCATGGCATAGGTCATAGGCCGGGGCCAATTCCCATGACGCATTCTTTTTTAAACGAAAGGCAAAATTTTTAGTATGGTCGTCGCAGTTACGCGCCATCACATTAAACATCATGCGTTTATACATTTGCTCGGCTTCGGCGTAGCTCAGTTTTAATTCGCGCATGGTTTGAAAAAGTTGTTCGTAGCTATAACTGGTAACCGCGTTAAAATCATAATGATTTAATGCACAAAAAGTTTGGATGTGGTGTTTGGTATCGCTGCCTTCGCGGTCGAAGCGTTTGGTCATAAAATGGGCGCGACCGTTTTCTTCCAATAAGCGCGATGGCATCATGCTGATACCACAGG
>JBAXXZ010000313.1:0-3619 GCA_037127575.1 Bacteroidota bacterium
AAGTAAAACGGCCCTCATTATCACTCATGGTGCCATTTCCATTGCTTTTATTAATCACATAAGCAAAGGGCATGGCGCTGCTACTGTCGCTTTGTAACACTGTTCCTTTTAGCACTTCTTGCGAAAAAAAATGAGGATTCAAACCAATGAAAAGAAATACCAAAATACCATGACGTTTTATAAAAGAGAAAGGCAATATTGGCTTGGGGAATTTGAACATGCTGCTTGCTTCTATATTACTGCTTAATTGTTTGGCTTAAAAGCCTTAAATATCCCTATCCTAGCTTTATTTATAAACAATAAGTTGATAATTTAACCATTTTTAGCGCCATCTTTTCCTTCTTAAAAAGCCCAATAAAATGTATTTTTAAAATCTATAATGGATAATTTTATTGTATCGGCGCGCAAGTATCGTCCCCAACTGTTTGACACAGTGGTGGGGCAACAACACATTACCAATACTTTAAAAAATGCCATCTTAACCAAACAATTGGCCCAAGCTTATTTGTTTTGCGGTCCGCGTGGCGTTGGTAAAACCACCTGCGCCCGTATTTTCGCCAAAACAATTAATTGCACCGGCCAACTTAAAAACGGTGAAGCCTGCGACCAATGCGAATCGTGTTTGTCGTTTAACTCCGGCGCTTCACTCAATGTGTATGAATTAGATGCCGCCAGCAATAATTCGGTGGAAGACATTCGTAATTTGGTGGACCAAGTGCGCTTTGCCCCGCAATTGGGTGAATACAAAGTGTACATCATCGATGAGGTGCACATGCTCAGTACTGCCGCTTTCAACGCTTTCTTAAAAACGCTAGAAGAGCCGCCAAAACACGCCAAGTTTATTTTGGCCACCACCGAAAAACACAAAATTATTCCAACCATTTTATCGCGCTGTCAGGTATTTAATTTTAACCGCATTAAAACCGAAGACATTAGCAAACACCTGGCTTTTATGGCCAATAACGAACACGTATCATTCGAACCCGAAGCCCTACATATCATTGCTCAAAAAGCCGAAGGTGGTTTGCGCGATGCCTGCTCTATATTTGATCAAATGGTGGCCTTTACCGGCAACCAACTCACTTACAAAAGTGTGGTTGAGAATTTAAATGTGTTGGATTACGATTATTACTTTAAAATCGTTGATTATTTTTTAAGTCAAAACCTTTCGGAAGTAATGCTCACCTTCGACAGCATTTTAAGAAAAGGTTTTGATGCCCATCATTTTATCAATGGTCTTGGTGAACACATGCGTAACCTTTTAGTGAGCATCGACCCGCAAACCATTCCACTCATTGAAACCAGCGAAAACTTAAAACAAAAATACGCCGAACAATCGCGTCAATGTCAGCCCAATGTGTTGATGAAAAGTTTGGCCTTGATCAGCAAAACCGATTTAAGTTACAAAAGCGCTAAAAACCAAAGGCTCTTGGTAGAAGTTGCCTTAATGCAATTAACGTTTTACACCGCAACGCAAGATGCGGAAAAAAAAAACGATGAATTAATTGCAAGCAATACAAATAACCCTCCTCCTGCAAAAAGTAATGTTCAAGAAAACAAAATAATGGCTCTGGCTGAACCGGAAGTAAAATTTGCCGATAAGCCCAGCATCCCCTTCGAACAACTAAAATTAAAATCCTCCTTCAGTTTAAACGACCTCAACGTATCAACAAAATCTGCTGCAACACCTGCACCTGTGGCCACAAACACGGTGGTGATTCAAAACGATCGCGAGATTAATCTCAACGACATCAAAACATTTATAGCCAATTACATTGAAGAAAAACAAAAATTAGGCGCCCGTCAAATCGCTACTATTTTTAAAACCGCGGGTGTGCAGTTTAACAACCAAACCATCGAACTCACCATTCAAAACGAAACCCAACGCGAACAAGTAATGGCCATGCGCCAAGAATTTATTGATGAGCTGCGCTTAACATTACAAAATCAAAAAATCAATTTAAATATCTTGCTTTCAGAACAAGAACAACAAATAAAAGCTTATAAACCGGTCGACATTTTTAAATCAATGGCAGAACGAAATCCCGCTTTGCTTGAATTAAAAAAACGCTTCGATCTCGAAATCGATTATTAAAACCAGTTCCATGAAAAAACACATCACTACTTCACTGGCCCTAATTGCATGCTTTGCCATGCTGGCACAAAAACCAGGTAAATACATGCCCGACAAATACAAAGCTTTTCCGGCAACAACTTTTACTTATGAATCGGTTCCAAACGATCCTTTAAATGTGCGCATTTACACCTTAAAAAATGGCTTAAAAGTGTATTTATCAGTTTACAAAAATGCGCCACGCATTCAAACATACATTGCGGTTCGTGCCGGCAGTAAAAACGATCCGGCCAATGCAACGGGTTTGGCGCATTACCTCGAGCACATGGTGTTTAAAGGCACCGATGTATTTGGCACAAAAGATTTTGCCAAAGAAAGTGCAGAAATAAAGAAAATTGAAGACCTCTATGAATTGTACCGTCAAACAAAAGATGATGCAAAACGTAAAAGTATTTACCACCAAATCGACAGCATCAGCGGCGAAGCCTCTAAATATGCCATCGCCAACGAATACGATAAAATGTTGGCTGTTATTGGCGCCGACGGCACAAATGCATTCACCTCTTTCGATCAAACCGTATATGTAAATGATATTCCAAGCAATCAAATTGCAAATTGGTTAAAAATAGAAGCTGAACGTTTTCGTAAACCTATTTTGCGTTTGTTTCACACTGAGCTGGAAGCAGTGTACGAAGAAAAAAACAGAGGCCTTGATAATGACGATGAAAAAGTATGGGAAGCTGTTTTCGAAGCCTTGTTCAAAAATCATACCTACGGAACCCAAACCACCATTGGCACCATCGAGCATTTAAAAAATCCATCGATGCTTGAAATCAATAAATATTACCAAAGTTATTATGTGCCCAATAACATGGCCATTATCATGAGTGGTGATTTTGATCCTGATAAAGTAATTTTTGAAATCGATAGAAATTTTGGTGCCTACCAAAGCAAAGCTGTTAACACCTATACTTATTTACCCGAAGCACCTTTAGCAGGTAAAGTAAGCAGAGAAATTGTTGGACCAAATCCCGCCAATGTTAACTTGGCTTGGCGCTTGGCCGGCGATGGCAGCCGTGAAGCAGATTTGTGTACCGTTTTCTCTTCCATGTTATTTAATAATACCGCCGGATTATTCGACATCAATTTAAACCAAGCTCAAAAGGTTTTGTCAGAAAATAACTATCTGGTCACATACATCGCAGATGCTAACTACTTAGGCATCTTTGCTGATGTGCACTGGATCTCAAAGGCACCTAATGACATGATTCTTAAAGATCGCCTTGATGTCCCGTTGCGAATTCTTTGCTATTCCTATGATGGAAATTGTAAGCCGGCAACCCCACGCATCTCTGATCCAGTATTGGAAAAATACGGCCTCATCCAATATGAGAGTCCTTATACAACTAGAGAGTTTGCAGCTCTCACACCACGTGAGCGTTATGCAGCCAATTTCAATGCTACTGGCCAAGCACCATTTGAGATCCCTGAAAGATTCATTGGAGGAAATCCTTATTACAACCAAAACTAAGCGCGGTGCTGGAT
>JBAXXZ010000314.1:0-3604 GCA_037127575.1 Bacteroidota bacterium
ACAAAAAGGCACCATTAAAACCATTGCATTAACTTGGTTATTAACCTTACCCGTTACCATCGTTTTATCAGGCGGATTGTTTCTTTTGTTTAGGGCTATTTTATAATATTTTCATTGATAGAAGTTTCCCAACAATTATCAATACATAGTCTTAAAAGCATCACTTAATGTTAATCTTTTAGCGCCTTAATGTATTTTCAAATTAATATTTGCGTAACATTCTACTTCGTTAATTGAGATAGTTTTACATCTCGATTAAAGCAGAAAGGAATGTTTGGATTAGATACTACGCTCACAATACTCTTATTTATTTGTCTTCTCTTAGCTTGCGGCTTCGAATTTATTAATGGCTTTCATGATACGGCCAACGCGGTAGCAACAGTGATTTATACAAATTCGTTAAAACCAACGGTTGCAGTTGTTTATTCAGGGCTACTTAATTTTACCGGCGTTATGTTGGGCGGAATTGCAGTTGCCATGGGCATTGTTAATTTGTTGCCTGCTGAGGTTCTCATTGATCCTAATCCCTATCACGGTGTGGCAATTATTTTGGCATTGTTATCAAGCGCTATCATATGGAATTTTGGCACTTGGTATTTTGGTATTCCCTCATCAAGTTCACATACATTAATTGGTTCCATTTTAGGTATTGGCCTTTCGTTTTACTTTCTACCGGGTGATTTTGGGTTAAATGCTGTGAATTGGGATAAAGCGAAGGAAACAGGGCTTGCATTGCTTGTTTCGCCCTTGTTGGGTTTTTCGGCTTCAGTAATAGTCATGTATATTTTTAAACGGCTTATTAAAAATGAAACCATATATAAAGAACCAATACCCGGTAAAAAACCACCCATTTGGATTCGCATGTTATTGTGGATAACCTGTGGTATGGTGAGTTTTTTTCATGGCCAAAATGATGGTCAAAAAGGTGTTGGATTGATTATGTTAATTTTGATAGCGGTTTTACCCGGATATTTTGCTTTGGATAATACGGTGAACCTTCAAAGCGTTAATGGCAATATAAAAGAAGTTAGCCACTTGATACAAAAAGTGGACTCTAACACTCTTTCCAGCAATGAAAAACGCTTGTATTTCGATTTAATGCTTCAAACTAAAAATTTTGAAACTCATATCGGAAAGTCTTTTAAGTCGAGTGAATTGGCACCGAATACGAGATTTGATTTAAGAAGAGATGTTATAAAAATTACAAAGGATGCAGAAAAGCTTATTTCAGGCGGAAATATAAATTTGAGTTATAAAGAAGTGAAGTTGCTTAAAAATCAAATTAAGGAAATGAAAAAATTGGTTGATTATGCGCCTTCATGGGTGATCATTTTAATTTCAATTTGTTTGGCTTTTGGTACAATGTTCGGTTGGCAAAGAATTGTGAAGACGATTGGTGAAAAAATTGGCAAACAACATATGAGTTATGCGCAAGGTGCAAGTGCTGAAATTGTGGCTTCGCTGGGGATTGGTTTAGCAAGTTGGAAAGGGGTGCCTGTGAGCACTACACACATGCTTTCGTCGGGAGTGGCCGGCTCGATGGTGGCTAAAAAGGGCTTAAAAAATTTACAAAAAGGCACCATTAAAACCATTGCATTAACATGGATATTAACCTTACCTGTAACAATTATTTTATCTGGCGGATTGTTCCTTTTATTTAGAGCGATTTTGTAGACTTTAAATCAAACGAATGAGAAGGAGGATTTTATTCCTCCTTTTTTTCTTTTAAAACCATCAATGTGCTTTAATTGAAAGCAAATTAAAGTGCAAAAAATTGATGCTGTTAAATTAGACGCATTGCGCCAGCGTTCCGATATCTATCGGAAGAAATGAAAAGCCCCCCTTGGCCTTTGCTTTGTGTTTGTTGAGCAAGGAGGCTCGCCGAGGCTTTGCGAGATCCCGCAGCTTTACAAACGCTGCAAAGGCAAAGGGGGCTTGCAATGAAAGCGCGCTCGGGCGCCCAAAAAAAGCAATCATTTAAAGGCCATATAAGCCATATGAAATAAAGATTAATTTTGTTGTGATGCAAAAAGCAAAAATAATTCTGAGTGTTTGCGTTCTATTTTCGATAGTGGTTCATTTTGTATTGGTTTTTGCTTTTATTAATCCGGTTAAAAGAGCGGAGGGGCGTTTTCATTATTACGCCATGTTTTATCTCTATCCATTTTTTGATCAAGGTTGGAATTTATTTGCGCCAGTACCTCATAGTAATTATCACTTGTATGTGAAGTATAAACAGGGAAGTGAAATTAAACAGTTTGATTTGGTGGATCATATACAAAATCATCACACCTCGAATCGCTTGGGGGGTTACGAGACTTTATCTTTAGCCTTATCAAATTCTATACATAATTTTGAATACAGCACAAGTTTACATGAAAAAATAAATGGGCCTATACGCGACGACATTAATTATTTGGTTGTGCAACACTTTGCAAATGCTTTTGTTAATGCTTTGTCGGAAGGCCAAGCAAAGGATTTGCATTTTATTTTATTGATTATAAATGTTGAAACCAATGTGCAACAAGTGTATTATTAGCAGGAAACGATGGCGTGTCTTGTGAACAACTCATTAAACTTATTCCTAAATTTATAAAAAGAAAAATATGCAAAGACAGTATATAAAAAACGACTTCAGTATCACTACTTGGGAATTGTTAAAGCCATATTTTGATACCCTTTTAAACCGACCAATTGATTCGGCTTTGGATTTAGAGAAATATATTCGGGATTATAATGAATTGGGTGCTGTGGTGGGTGAAAATATGGCTTGGCGTTATATTAAAATGAGCTGTGACACTGCTAATACAAACTTGCGCGATAGCTATAATGATTTTGTTCAGAACATTGAACCGCACATGGCGCCCCTGAGCAATGATTTGAATAAAAAAATAAGTGATAGTGTATTTGTGTCGGAGATTCAAAAAAGCGGCTATGCAATTTATTTGCGATCATTAAAAAACAGCATTGCCCTTTTCAGAGAAGAGAATATTCCTTTAAATACACAATTGCAAGAGTTGGAGCAACAATTTGGTGCAATTAATGGGGAGCAGAGCATTGAATACAATGGTGAAAAGATGACTTTGCAGAAGGCGGCAGTTTATTTGAAAAACACCAATCGTGAAATTCGGGAAGCGGTGTATCATCAAATTCAAAACCGCAGGGCCCAGGATGAAACTGCTTTAAATAATTTGTTTGATCAATTAATTCGGTTGCGGCATCAAGTGGCTTTAAATGCCGGCTTTAAAAATTACCGTGATTATAAGCACCAAGCTTTGGCCCGTTTTGATTATTCGGTGCAGGATTGTTTAAATTTTCATGAAGCCGTGAAGCTTTTTGCAGTGCCGCTGATTAATGCGCATGATGAATCGAGAAAGAAAAAATTAAAATTGAATGACTATCGTCCTTGGGACACCTCGGTTGACGAAGAAGGATTAGCGCCATTAAAACCATTTTCGGGGGCAAACGAATTGATTGAAAAAACAATTGCCTGTTTTAATTGCTTGGATACATTTTTTGGCGATTGTGTGAAAACCATGCAAAAAATGGGTCGTTTGGATTTGGAAAGCCGATTGGGTAAGGCGCCGGGCGGGTACCAGTACCC
>JBAXXZ010000315.1:0-3599 GCA_037127575.1 Bacteroidota bacterium
ACATCATACATGCTTTTGTCTTGCAGTTTGTCCATTTCCAATTCCCAGTAAATAATTTTTTTATATAAAGCAGCCCATTCTTCCCAAGTTAAATTATCGTTGATGCTCATGCCGATGGCACCGAATTCCTTACGGTAATCGGTGTTGGTTTTTTCACTCACCAAACGCTTATTATCAAGGGCTTTTTTAAGTGCCAATAAAATTTGATTCGGGTTCACAGGTTTAATTAAATAATCTGCAATTTTACTACCAATGGCATCATCCATGATATGCTCTTCTTCACTTTTAGTAATCATGATTACCGGCAAATCTTGATGACTTTGTTTTATTTTCACCAAGCTTTCCAAGCCTGATAAACCGGGCATGTTTTCATCCAGCAAAACGGCGGCAATGTTATTGTCTTCAGCAACCAAATCAATGGCTTCATCCCCGCTTAAGGCTGTGATGACCTCATACCCCTTGCTGTTTAAAAATAAAATGTGCGGTTTCAACAATTCCACCTCATCATCGGCCCATAAAATTTTTATTTTATCCATTGCTATTGGTTTTATTGCAAATAACGTATTAAATTTAGGGGTATTATCCTATTTAACGAATTTTAGTTTTAAAAAAAATTAATGCCCACGAACAAGAAAAAAATCATTAACGATCCTATATACGGTTTTGTAACTATACCGGGTGAATTAATCTACGACCTCATCAACCATCCCTACTTTCAACGTTTACGGAGAATTAAACAATTGGGTTTAACCAATTTGGTATATCCGGGCGCCTTGCACACCAGGTTTCACCATGCCATTGGCGCCATGCATTTAATGCAAGAAGCCATTCAAACCTTAAAACAAAAAAACGTTGACATTACTGCTGAAGAAGAGGAAGCTGCGCTCATTGCAATTCTCTTGCATGATATTGGGCATGGACCTTTTTCGCATGCACTCGAACACAGTTTGGTGAATGGCATCAGTCATGAAACCATCAGTAGTTTAATTATGAGTAGCCTGAATGAAGCATTTACAGGTAAATTGAGCCTGGCCATACAAATATTCAACAACCATCACAAAAAGAAATTTTTGCATCAATTGGTGAGTTCACAATTGGATATGGACCGGTTGGATTATTTAAAGCGTGACAGCTTTTTTACCGGTGTGAGTGAAGGTGTGATTAGCAGTGATAGAATCATTAAAATGTTGGCGGTTGTGAAGAACGAATTGGTGGTTGAACACAAAGCCATTTACAGTATTGAGAAATTTTTAATTGCTCGGCGACTCATGTATTGGCAAGTGTATTTGCATAAAACAGTATTAAGTGCCGAGAACTTACTGGTAAATATTTTAAAAAGGGCTAAAGAACTAAGTGCTTCAGGAGAAACATTATTTGCAACCCCGGCATTACAGTTCTTTTTACAGAAAAATTATACCATTAACGATTTTAAAAAAGACAAAAATATCCTGCAACAATTTTCGAAATTAGACGACCATGATGTAGTGGCTTCCATTAAGGTGTGGAGTGAACATTCGGATAAAATTTTATCGCGATTGTGTGCCCAAATTTTGGAGCGAAAATTATTTAAAGTTGAAATTCAAAATACACCCATCAGTAAAAAGTTGATTCAATCGCTCACGCTAAAAGTGAGTCGTTTGTACGGCATTAGTAAGAAAGAAGCCCATTATTTTGTATTTACCGACACAGTAAACAACAGCGCTTATAGTGCGAAAAGCATCCATATTAACATTTTGATGAAAAACGGTAAACTGGTTGACGTTGCTGATGCCAGTGATTTATTAAATATCCAAAGTTTGAGTAAACCTGTTACCAAACATTTTATTTGTTACCCTAAGGATTTAATAGACTAAACACCAACAATCTTCAGAAACAACAATGTGTTGATTGTTGATTAAATGATATTCATCATTAAATAAAGCCAAAGGCTGAAAAGTCTGAAATAGCAATGCTTTCTAAGTGATTAAATATTAAAAAGCTTCTTTGCAAAAGCCTGAAATAAGTATTAAACTTGCACACATTATTCACGATTCTATGAAAAAAATAATCACCCTTTCCGCTTTGGCATTCGTATTAAATGCTTGTCATTCCGACAAAAATGAATTAGCTCAAAACACTGCAGAAAAAGACACCGCTGTGAAAACAGAAGCGCCATTTAATAATGTGGCTGAGCAATTTGCCGACCTCCGTGTATTGCGTTACCAGGTGAAAGGATTTGATGAACTCAGTTTACAAAACAAAACACTCTTGTATTATTTATACGAAGCTGCATTGTGCGGGCGCGATATCAATTTTGACCAAAACTACAAGTACAATTTGGTAATCCGTAAAACATTGGAAGCGCTTTTAAATACCGAGAGTCATGACAACGCAAGTGACGATTACAAAAAATTGGAAGTGTATGCTAAACGCGTTTGGTTTAGCAATGGCATACACCACCATTATAACCACGATAAATTTTTTCCTGAATGTTCGCAAGAATTTTTCATGCATTCTTTGGAGCATGTAGATGAAGCAAGTTTACCAAAGGCTGCCAATCAAAGCAAAATGGATTTCATTAAGTTCGTAGCTGACTTAGTTTACAATCCTGCAGTGGCACCAAAGCGTGTGAGTTTAGATTCTAAAACCGACATGATTCAGGCAAGTGCCGTTAACTTTTACGAAGGTGTAAATCAAGCAGAAGTATTAAAATTTTATGAAGCCCAAACCAATAAAAGCAGTAAGGAAAATCCTATGTATGGCTTAAATAGTAAGGTTGTAAAAGAAAATGGGAAAGTAATTGAAAAGGTTTGGAAAGTAGGTGGAATGTATTCTGCGGCCATCGAGAAAATAGTTTATTGGTTAGAAAAAGCAAGTACTGTCACTGAAAATGAGAATCAAAAAAAATCGGTTGTTGCCCTCATTACTTTTTACAAAACAGGCAGTTTGGTTGATTTTGATACTTATAACATTGCTTGGGTAAAAGATACTGAAAGTGCGGTAGATGTAGTGAATGGCTTTATTGAAGTTTACCATGATCCTTTAGGAAAGAAAGGTTCATTTGAATCAGTTGTTTCTATTAAGGACTTTGAGGCTAGCAAACGCATTGCCACCATTGCTGCCAACGCACAGTGGTTTGAAGACATGTCACCTATTTTACCGCAACACAAGAAAGATAGTGTAACTGGTATATCTGCAAAAGTAATTAATGCGGTTGTAGAAAGTGGTGACGCAGCGCCTAGCACGCCCATTGGTATTAATTTACCAAATAACGAATGGATTCGCGAAACACATGGCAGTAAATCGGTGAATTTAGGCAACATTGTAGAAGCTTATGATCATGCAGCCGGTGGAAGTGTGGTGAATGAATTTTATTATGACCAAGCCACCAAAGACCGCGTTATGAATTATGCCCCATTGGCCGATAAATTGCATACCGATATGCATGAAGTAATTGGTCATGCCAGCGGACAAATTGAAACAGGCATTGGACAACCACATGAAACCTTAAAAAATTACGCCAGTTCTTTAGAAGAAGGGCGCGCTGATTTGGTTGCCTTGTATTATTTAATGGACCCTAAATTGGTTGAATTGGGCGTGATGCCAAGTTTGGATTACGG
>JBAXXZ010000316.1:0-3578 GCA_037127575.1 Bacteroidota bacterium
CATTACAAATATAGTAACGTTTATCATTGAACGGTCTGTCTTCAATGTACTCAATGTGGTTTTTGAAATCATCGTCGACATTTACAATTTTTTTAATAAGAATTTTTGCAATGTCAATAATTTTGTATTCCATACCTTCATCGCATCCAATGTTGTAAGTTTCGCCAATTTTGCCCTTTTCCAATACTGCAATAAATGCTGTTGCGGTGTCGTACACGTGTAAAAAAGCGCGCATACAGTTTTCATTTTGGATTGTAACTTTTGAGCCAGTTTTAAGTTGATGTACATAATACAATACAGTGAATAGGTTTCTTCACTAGGTTGGTTCAGTAGTAGGAGCACTGTCACCGCTTAACAAACTTGTTAAACTAGTAAATAGTTGTTGATTTTCCAACACATAGAAAGTTCCACCACGTCCATTTTGACTACTACTACAATTACCTGACATTGTACCTTGTTGGTTCATATCGCCAAAAATACAAAGAGGATGTTGACTGTCTTTGGATATTCCTATTTTGGCATGGTTAAAATTACGCCCTGGACCACCTTTTAATCCAATAATCTTTCCATCCCAGGTACCAGTTGTTGCAATTTCGACAGCACCTGGAGTTCCTACCACTCCTGAATCCCAACAATCAGGTGTTTGACCATTTATTGTGCTGTAAATTTTTGGAGCTGCCCACCAACTTGCAACACGTAAACCTAATCCACCGAGTCGTGCTGAAACCATTTGCCACGGTGGAACATGCATGAAAGAAGGTTTAGATATGATTTTTACACCACTAGAAAGAGTAGCTTCTACAAGTTCTCTACTAACAGATTTTTTTCCTAAACTCTTTACTAGTGCTTGAATATCTTCCGGACCACCATTGTTTACAATACTTTTCTCAGACAAATTAGTTACAACGCTTGCATTACTCAAAGCTTTAAGCATATCTATTACATCGTTTTTAGCGAGTTTTAATGCGAAAAAATGTTGACTTACCAAAATATTATCATCCTTAATGTATCCCAATGTGTTTCCATCATTTTTACGCGGTGTAGCGCTGCTTCCTGAACCCGGCCAAGAAGGAGTTGATACTTGAAGAACCATACCTTTACCATCAGCATTCCACGCTAGAATTCCTTTGCTGTGCCCCCAAGGACTATCCTCATTTGCAATCGGATTGCCGTATAATTGGTCATTCCACACAACATAAAAATAATTTTTGTTATAAATCTGTTTAAAGGTTGCCCCAAGAGGATCATTTTCTGTAGCACCTAAGCATCCTGTTCCTTTTGTTAAGGAAGGTGAGGCACTACTGGCAGAAACATACGCTTGACTATGTCCACTCTTATATTCTTGTTTTGTTCCACCGAAAATTCCATCATTTGGCAAATTCTCAAAATCAGATGAGTCTAAGAATGTTTCAGAGTTGAATTTGAAAGCAAATAACCAGTCTACCGGAGTATTTTTGTCAGCCATCGGGCTGGGAGCGGGAACTGGTTTCACATCCACATATTGAATCGTATGTCGAAGAGGAACCTTCCTTCCACCAACCCTATTAGGTCTAGTTGAAGAAATTTGTCTTGTTAATTGTCTTCTCCACTTATCGAAATTTTCTGGCGGTTTATTTGGCATATTATATTATAAATAATAACAATATTATTTTTAAGTCAACAACATAATAATATTGACTTTTACCTTGCATACATGAGTCCGCAATTTCCGCTCACAAATGTAAGCATATTGAATCTCTCCTCAAAAATCGTCAGGTTATAATTATAATCGTAAATTCTCCATGTTGGCTTATTCACACCAATCGGAACACCGGTTTCCGGGTCACAAATTGTCAAGAAATTTGCACTTGGGTCAAGCGGCGGATAAAATGTGGTAAATTCAAGCTCAATTGTCGAAAATTTGCTCGCATTAATCGCACCCGATGGCTGAAATTCTGTAGGTTCAGTATTTAGGCAAAAATTGTAACAATAAAGCCCATCAGGAGCAGAACCGCGACTGCTTGTATATTTTTCGAGATAATTATAGACGCCTGCATCCAGAATGTTCTCTCTGTATTTTCCGTCCAATAAAATTCCCAAATTTAACAAGATGTCCTTTTGGTTTTCGACGCTAAATGACTGCGTCATAAAAAGTCCAGTGGGTTCATTCAGTGCGGGGTTCCATCCGGGACCGTAGCATCCAACGAGTGATGGGTCGTCGCAAGGCGGTGGAGTCCATGAGCACGGGATTAATTCGTTTGGCGCGGGAATTAACGGGACCGGTTTATAATTATAAGGCCAATTTGAATAATTGCTCCATTCATTTCGCAAATACGCGTCACTTCTTTGGAAATAAAACATCCAGCTGCTCACCATTCCAAGCGTACTTTGTAGCCAGACTCGCCGACTTCCTGTAACATTTTCATAATTCCACTCGTAAACAGACTTGATGAGATATTGTTGAGGCATGGTTGCGAATTGTTTGGCTTCATCTGAAGAGAGGAAACAATACGTCGACATTATATGAATGTCTGCATTCCAGTCGCTTCGAGTTGAGTTACCATAATTAAGTTCAACATTGGGAGGTGGTTGAATAAATCGATGAAACTGTTGCAAATTATCGTTAAAATTGGGTTGAATGTAGTTTGGCGTTGTGTATTCAGGGAAGTAAGATGGCAATGTGTCCTCACCCGTGTTTACATTTGAAACATCGCGAATTACGAAGAGGTCTCTTACCGGACGAAGCGTGATGTCGATTTGAAGCGTGTTGTACTGCAATGCAACCAAGGGGAAGGCCATTTTGCTGCTCATTGAAAACCAGGCATTTATGGGAATGTAAAGTTTTCTAAATCGTATGGATGGCTCAACTCCTGCTGGATTGTTTGTATAGTTATAAAATGCATTTGGGTATTTTCCATTGTTTGCGGAATAATATGCAGGGTTATTTAATTCCGGTATATTTCCGGTCATTCGATTATAAAGGTCGCGCTCTGTTCCGTTGAAATTGCGCTGAACAAGTGCCAGCAAATAAGCGCCTGTAATTTTTTGAAGCGTTTGTCCTCCAACTGATATTGTAATGTCTTTAATCATTTGAGTTCCCACGTTATCAATCCATTTGAATTCATACGGCGTCCATGATTCGCCACAAGCTGACGGAGGTAACACGGGGCTCCAAATATTTGGAAGTGTTACAACAAGGTATGTGTCCATCAATAATTCTGCATACCTCGGAATGTAAAATGTAAATTTAGAATCTTCGCTCATTCTTAAATTTCTTTGACCATCAAAATCAATTCTAAACTTTTGTAACCCAAAATTTGTATATTTTGCATACGTTGATTTAAAAAATGTTTTTTTAGGATTTGAATTTAATATAACATTTTGATTTCCATATGCGACCAAATTTAACAAACCTCCTGCCATAGTTTCGTTGTATGTGTTATGTGTTGTTGTTAATAATATAAACTATATATATAAGAATATTGATTCTAAATAATTAAAAACAATTTATATATAAATTACTTATAAATTGATTATTAATTAAATTCATTTACCTTAATTATTAATTTATAAGTAATTTATAAGTAATTAACTATTGC